>NZ_CP126145.1:4410000-4673738 GCF_030126985.1 Sagittula sp. MA-2
GGGATGGCAAGCGATTCAGACCCGTTCCGCGACCGGGAGGTGCTGTTCTGGATCTCGGCGCTGTCGTCGATCAGGATAACGACCGTCAGGATGTCGCCGCGCTTCATGGCGCGCCGGTCCCCCAGAAGGGAGGCCTGCCCCGCGCTCCAGAGCGATGCACCGTCGCTGGCGCGCTCCGGGGGGCTGACTTCGGCAATGCCGGAGGCGATCATCGCGACGCGTTCGGTGCTTTCCGTCTGGGGGGTGAAATCGGGCGCCTTGCCGATATGGTTCATCCGTGCGCAGGCCGCGGTGGTCGCGACCAGTGCAATCAGAAACGTGATGCGCGGCATGGAGATCCTCACTTTGTCACCAGGACAGATCCGTCCGGCGAGATTGTTCCGAACAGCACCGTCCGGGAGTCGCTGTTCATGACGCGGATGCGCTCGCCCTCGGCGCCACGATCCAGCGCGCGGCCCTCCGCGATGATCCGCAGGCCGCCGCGCGCATAGATCAGTTCGACGACCTGATTGCGGTCCACCAGCGCGGGCTCTCCGACCGAGCCGATCATCAGTGGCCTGCCGGGATAGATCGCGTACCGGGATTCCTGGCCGATCACATCGTCGAGCGAAACGTAAGCACCTGAAATCGTGACCTGATCTATCCGGACTGCGTCCGGTGAGATGATCTGCTGCGGGCGGATCGTCTGGGTGGCGACGACCGTTTCCGCCTGCGCGCCGCCGGCCAGTGTGCACAGGAGGGCAAGCGCGAGGCGCATCAGCGCACCTGCGCCGTCGCGCCAAGCATCTGGTCTGCCGCCGAAATCACCTTGGAGTTCAGCTCGTACCCGCGTTGTGCCTCGATCAGGTCGGTGATCTCCTTGACGGCGTCGACCGAGCTGTCTTCGAGGTAGCCCTGCCGCAGCGTGCCAAGACCGTCCTGGCCGGGCGTGGACTGGATCGCCGGGCCGGAGGCCTCCGTTTCGACGAAGAGGTTGGAGCCGATGGCTTCCAAGCCTTTCGCGTTCGCGAACCCGGCCAGGGTGAACTGACCCAGAAGCTGCGCCTGCGCCTGCCCGGCGAAATAGGCATAGACCTCCCCGTCAGCATTGATGGAAATGCGGCGCGCGTCGTCTGGGATCGTGATTTCCGGGGCGACGGGGTGCCCGTCCGAGGTGACGATCAGGCCTTCGCCCGTGCGTTTCAGCCCGCCGTCGCGAGTGTATGCGGCCTGACCGGAGGGCAGCGTGACCTCGAGATAACCGTTGCCCTCGATTGCGACGTCCAGATCGCCCCCGGTGGCGGACAGCGCACCTTGGGACAATTGCACCGAAACCGCGGCGGGCCGCACGCCCAGGCCAAGCTGGATGCCTGTCGGCAGCACCGTCCCGTTGGAGGCGTTGACCGTCCCGGCCCGGGCCATCTGTTGGTAGTGCAGGTCGGCGAACTCCGCCCGGCGGGCGTTGTAGCCGGTCGTGCTCATGTTCGAGAGATTGTTGGAGATGACCTCCACCCGCATCTGCTGGGCACTCATGCCCGTTGCGGCGATCTTGAGGGCGCGCATTCTACTGCTCCTATTTCATGAATGCCTTGATGGCATCTCTGATGCGTTCGTCTTCGCGTTCGGAAAAGCTCTGGCCCAGCTCGTAGGCGCGTTGCACCTCGACCATGCGGGCCAGTTGCAGGACCGTGTCCACGTTCGAGGCCTCGGTGAACCCCTGCATGACGCGCGGGTCGTCCACCGGCTCGAACCCGGCGGTGGCTTCGAACAGTTGCGATCCTTCGCGGACCATGGCCAGTTCGTCGACGGGGCGGACCACGCCGATCTGGCCGATGGGCTGGCCGCCCGTGCTGAGCGTGCCGTCCTGCGCGATGGCAAGATCGGTGGCGTCGGGCGGTACAAAGATCGGCGCGCCGCCGCCGTCCAGAACTGGGTTTCCGTCCGGTGTGACCAGCAGACCTTCGGCACTGGGCGAAAAGGCCCCGGCACGGGTCAGGCGTTCGCCGTTGGGCGTCCCGACGAGGAAAAACCCCTCCCCCTCGATGGCCAGATCGTAGGCGCTGCCCGTGGGTTCCAGCTCCCCCTGCGCGAAGGACGTCTTGTGGATCCGCCCCGCCGCCATCGACACCGAATCCAGCCGGTCGCCTTCCGACAGGTACTCGGAGAAGATCATCCCCTCCTGCCGGAAGCCCGTGGTGTTCGCGTTTGCGATGTTGTTGGCGATGACCTGCATTTCACGCAGCAGGCTCGATTGGCGGCTCAGCGCGATGTAACCGGCGGTTTCCATGTCACCCTCCTGCGATGATCGGTAAGATGCGTTCCTGGAAGAACCCCACGAGCGTGTTCGTCATGAAGCTCATGGACATCCAGAACACCGCCACGATGGCGAGCAGCTTGGGCACGAAGGTCAGTGTCATTTCCTGGATGGAGGTCAGTGCCTGCAGAAGCCCGATTCCGACACCGGCAACCAGCGCGGCGGCGAGGATCGGCACCGAGGTGACGGCAGCGACCCACAGGCCCATGCGCAGGGTGTCGAAGAAGACGGTTTCGTTCAGCACGGCTCAGACCGGCATCCGAAGGATTTCCTGGTAGGCCTCGACTACCTTGTCGCGGACGGCCACCACGGTTTCGACGGCAAGCTCCGACTGGGCGAGCGCCTCGACCAGCGCGTGCGGGTCGGCATCGCCGGTCATCGCCTCCTGAGAGGTTTGCTCTGCCGACCTGAGCTGCCGGACGAAGTCCTCCGTCACGCGGGCAAAGTCGGCCTCCATCTTGCTGGGCTCTGCGGGATCGGGCTCCATCGCGGGGCGCGAAGCGGCGTATTTCTGGGCTGCATAGAGCGAACGGACGTCCATTCTGGTCACCTTTCACTGGGGGTTTAGCGTCACTGGGGGTTTAGCGGCGCAGCAGGTCGAGAAGTGCACTCGACATCTGGCGGGTCTGGTCGAACATCTTGAGGTTGGCCTCGTAGGACCGCTGGGCTTCGCGCGCGTCGGCCAGTTCGATCATCAGGTCGACGTTCGATCCGAGGTACTTGCCGGTCTCGTCGGCGAGCGGATGCGAGGGATCGTAGACCTCGTCGAGGGGGACGCGCGACAGGTCCACGTCTCCTGGCTCTACCCGCGACAGCGAGGAGTCGTCCTTCGTCACGTCGAAGCTCAGCAACTTCCGGTGGTAGCCGGGCGTATCGACGTTCGCGATATTCTCCGACACCACGCGCAGCCGTGCGGCTTGGGACATCAGACCGCCGGATGTGACCGACAGGGCATCTGAAAAAGCGCTCATGAAAGACTCCCTTATCTACGTCCAAGGCTGGACCGCAGGATGTTCAGGTTGCTGCGATAGATCGCGAGGGCCCGGTCGTGCTGACGCTTGGCGTTCACGGCAAACATCATCTCCTCTTCGACGGAGACGGTGTTGCCATTCGGATCGGCGGGCGAGTCGCGTTCGGTGATGTCCGGTTCGCGCGAGGTACTGCCGTTCAGGTGCCGGTCGCGTGTGGCGCGCTGACCCGAGAAGCCCTGGCGCACGCTCGCATTGAATTCCGCGACGGCCTTGCCGCGGTAACCGGGCGTATCCGCATTTGCCATATTCTGGGCGGAATACGCCTGTTGCACGCCCGCATGCCGTGCCATCGCCATCGCCGTTCTGAAGACGTCCAGATTTTGGAACATCGGGGATTCTCCCTCGATTTGTTTCAATCAAGGCTTAACCCTGATTCCTTTAGAAACGGTTTGCGGACCCTGAACGGAGCGTACGATGGATGAAGAGATCAGCGGCCTGCGTGCCCGGATCGCGCAGATGCAGCCCGTGCGCGACGTGGGCAGGGTCCAGGCGGTCGACGGCACGACGATCTGGGTCAGCGGCCTGTCAGAAGTGGCGAGCATCGGCGACCGGCTGCGCCTGTATCACGGTGCCCATACACTTGGCGGAGAGGTCCTGCGCATCCGGAACGACCTTGTCGCCATGCTGCCGGACGAGGTCGCCGAAGGCGTGTCCAAGGGCGACCGGGTGGCGGTGCTGGGGCCGCCGACCCTTGCGCCCTGCAACAGCTGGATCGGTCGGGTCGTTGACGCCTACGGTCGCCCCCTGGACGGCGCGCCGCTAGGTCCAGGGCAAAAGCGACGGCCCTTCCGGGCAAGCCCGCCGCCTGCCGCCGCGCGTCGCCGCCTTGGCCCGCGCCTGTCCACCGGCCTGTCGGTCTTCGACACGCTCTTGCCCATCGCGCAGGGCCAGAGGATCGGTCTTTTTGCGGGATCGGGCGTCGGGAAATCACGCCTTCTCGCGCAGCTCGCTCAGGGCATGCAGGCGGACGTGGTCGTCCTTGCGCTTGTCGGTGAACGAGGCCGCGAGGTTCTCGATTTCGTGACCAAGGTGCTCGGCCCGGAAGGGATGAAGCGCAGTATCGTTGTCGCCGCGACGTCCGACCGTTCGCCGCTGGAACGGCGCCGTTGCCCGCTGGCCGCCATGACGATTGCCGAGCATTTTCGCGATCAGGGCAAGCACGTCCTCTACATGGCCGATTCGATCACGCGCTTCGCCGAGGCGCATCGCGAGGTGGCCATTGCCTCCGGCGAATTGCCGGCGCTGCGTGGCCACCCCCCGTCAGTGGCGCACCAGATCATGCGACTTGCCGAAAGGGCAGGATGCGGTGTCGAGGGTTCGGGGGACATCACCGCCGTCCTCAGCGTGCTTGTCGCCGGATCGGACATGGAAGAGCCGATCGCCGATATCCTGCGGGGTGTTCTCGACGGGCATGTGGTGCTGGATCGCCAGATCGCCGAACGCGGCCGGTTTCCCGCAATAGACCTTTTGCGCTCCGTCTCCCGAAGTCTGCCCGAAGCGGCGAACGAACTGGAAAACGTGCTGATTCAGGATGTGCGGCAACTTCTGGGATCATACGCCCGGTCGGAAACCATGATCCGTGCCGGGTTGTATCGGGAGGGGGAGGATCCGATCCTCGATCAGGCGGTCCGGGCGTGGTCGGACCTCGACGATTTCCTGTCGGAGCCATCGCCGGCAGGGCCGGAACGCGCGTTTCAACGGCTGGAGCTGATCCTGCGCCGATCCCAGTCCGCCAAGCCGCGGCGACCTGCACCGCAACGAGGCCGCCCGGGTCTGCAAGCCCGTTAGCGGCGGGGTGGCGTCACGTGCGCTGGTTCTGGATCGAAGACAACAGCGTCAGCGCAATCTGCTGCGATCCGAAACCCGTATTGGACGCCACATCCGATTGAAGCAGGTAGCTGTAGATCACCTTGTTGCGGATGGTCTCATCTTCGAGATCCTTGAATTGCGTTATCCCGAAGCGGCTGGCGGCCTTTTCCTTCAGCATCTCAACCTGCTTGTCGATGTCGATCTGGCTGAAACTGCCGGGCAGGCCCAAGGCGGTCTGGAACACCTCCCGCATGGTGGAATCACCCAAGACGTTGAACCATTTGGTGTTTTCGGAGCTGTCGAGGCCCGCCAGTGCCGGTGCCCCACGCTGGAAACTGAGCGCGGTGCCGATGGTCGGGTTCACCTCGTTGACCGCATCTTCGAACATCTGCCACTGATAGTTGTCGATGATCTTGTCCGCGAAACCGTTAGTCCTGATGGCTATTGTCGGCTCGGTGTCGAAGCCGAACGCCTTGGTCATCGCGATCAGACCCCTGTCGCCAAGGACGTTTGCCAAGGCTCCGGGATCGCTTGCGCCCTCTTCGAAAACACGCTTCAAAAGGGCCTTGCTGTTGGTGCGTTCCTCGACACCGAATGCGGTGAGCGCGACTTTCAGAAGATCGTTGTCCTTCATCAGGTCGTCCACACTGGTCACCGATCCGATGGATTCCCTGAAATAGGTTTTGGTCGTCTCGAGCGCGTCCAGAACGGTGGCTTCAAGCGTCGCGGCGGCAAGGGGATTGGTCGCGTATTCCGGCTGTTCCAGCAGGTCGGCGAGATCAGCTCGAATGCGCTCGTCGTAAGAGGCCAGAATGTCGCCCGCGAACCCGTCTTCCTGGAAAGGAAAACTGGTGGTTTCCTCGAAGCTGAACGCGCGGGCGAGGGCGATGTAGCGGCCATCCTTCAGCTTGTTGGCCAAGGCGCCGTCGTCTTCCGCGCCCTCGTTCAGGACACGCTTGATGAGGTACGTGCTGTCGACCTGGTCACTCAGTCCGAAGGCGGCCAGCGCGACACTCAAGAGCCGCCGGTCCTTGACCAGATCGTCGCCCGACTCGATGGTGCCGATCTTCTCCTTGAAGTACTCGGTATCCCGGGCGAGGTCCGCGCTGGCGTTGAACGCCGTCCTCTGCTTGGACATCGTGGTCTGAAGGACCTGCCATCCGATCAAACCCGACCCCGGGATCATGGGCGTGATAGGCATTACTTCGCACCTGTTGCCAAAAGCCGGTCTTCGCGCGGGATCAAGGCTCTCAACGCCTTGAGGCATTGGTAGAACTGGTCGCCCAGCAGTGCATCCGTCGCCTGTGTCAGCAGCCTCCGGCTGTCCGGATCGACCAGAATATGGCTCAACTCCTCAATCCTTGGCAGAAGCTGCGAACGCGCGTCTTCCGGGTGCGCATCGCCGGTCAGGATCAGCTGCGCCGTGTAGCACAGTCGCCGCACCGGTGTCCGCGCTTCATCCGGATGGATCGCATCCCTGAGGCGCAGAACGTTGGCGTTCGGCGTGACGATGGACAACCTGCTCCGCTTGTCGCCGTTTTCGATCACGGCGCCGTTGATCAGGACCCGTTCCCTGGGGCCTAGCTTCAGGACCAGTCCGCTCATCTGCTTGTCCTCCGGCCGCTCAACCCCTTGAGAATGGCGGCATTGATTTCCAGCAGCGGCGTAATCCGGCCCTTTCGGGTCAGGACCTTCGACGTTTGCTGCTGGACAAATTCAGCAAGGTAAAAGATCCTGGCACGAAGATCCTGCGGCAGGGCGTTGCCGTCGTCGGCAACATCGATGGCGAGCGTAGTCCACAACCTTTGATTGTCGGAGAGCGCTTCGACAAGTTTCGGATATGCCATTGGACCAGCTTCTGCTGCCGCTTTGATACGGTGTGTGACGCGTGCGATCAGCTCGTATTCGGTGCCGCGCGGAGTCTGGGTTGTCCGGGCATTTTGAGCGTAGGCACGTAGCGCTTGGGTCTGGACGTTCACAGGAGAACCTTCTGATCTAGAGGATCATGATTTTCGAATATCGGAGGCTGGATTTCTCCAGCCTCCAAAACGTGATCTTACTGGAACAGCGACAGCAGCGACTGCGGCGCCTGGTTCGCGATCGACAGCGCCTGTACGCCCAGTTGTTGCTGGACCTGAAGGGCCTGCAGACGCGCCGAGGCTTCTTCCATGTCCGCGTCGATCAGCGTGCCGATACCGGACTTGAGCGCATCGGTCAGACCGGAGATGAAGTCCGTCTGCGTTTCGATACGGCCCTGCGCAGAACCGAAGGCAGAGGCCGAGTCGATTGCGATCTGGATCAATCCCTCGATGTCCGCCAGGGCTGTGTCTGCGCCGGTCTGTGTCGTGACGTCGATATCACCCAGCGCTTCGAGCTTGCCGCCGATGACCGTGGAGGCATCGGTGTTGTACTGGTTGAGCGTGTACGAGAAGTTGTCGCCAGTCACTTGGTGGCCAGTGAACACGATCTCGTTGCCGTTCTGGACAACAGCCCCGACGGTCCCGATGTCGGCGCCAAGGTCGGCCGCCGCATAGCTGTTGAACGCCGCGGCAAGACCGGCAACGACCTCCGCCATCGTGTCGCCATCACGGGCGACGTAGGAAATGTCGTTGCGATCTGTCGTTGCGGCCAGGCCGTTGCCCGCCGTGCCGGTGATTGCGATGGAGAAACCGGTGCCTGCTACCACCGTCTCGTTCGAGGCCGTGCCAAAGGTCGTCGTGCCTGCCGGCGCCGTGGTGTTGTTGCCGGTCATCACGAAGGCTGCGCCGTCACCGTCACCTGTCACGTCGTTGTTGGCACCAGTCAGTGCGGTCAGGGACGCGCCGATGCTGGACGACCCTGTGCCGAGATCCTGCTTGCGCACGGAAATGTCGGACGCGGTCACACCGTCGCCGGAACGATCGAGCGACGAAAGGATGTTGATGATACCTGACCCGGCCGTGAGACTGGTGTTCGACAGCAGGTTGAGACCGTTGAATTGGGCTGCACCGACGACCGCCGCGATCTGGTCGCGCAACGCACTGATATCGTCCTGGATCTTGTCGCGGTCGACGTTCTCTTCCTGCGCAGCGACGATCTTTCCCTTGATGTCGGTGAGCAGTTCGGAGACGGTTTCGGCCGCTTGACGCGCCACGGAGACGGTCGATTGGCCAAGGTTCAGGCTGTCCGAAATGCCCTTGAAGCCTTTGACGTCGGCTTCCATCACCTTGGAAATCGCCCAGACCGCCGAGTTGTCCTTTGCGCTGGATACACGCTTGCCCGTAGAGATCTGTTCCTGGGTCTGGGACAGCCTGGAATTGATTGTCTTCAGGGTCTGCAGCGCGACCATCGCGCCATTGTTCGTCAGGATGCTAGACATGTTTTGTCCTTGCTGTTCAAAAGGCGCTTTGCGCCGGTTGCTTTTGCCGCGAACGGCATCTCTGACGTCTTTCTGACGCGTACAGCCCGAACCTTCCTCGGCCTGCGCCACCCTTTTCAGGTGCGCTGCCAACTTCGCCGTTGAGTCCTAAGGGAGCGCTAAGACCTCCACCTGCTATCTCGATAATTTGACGAAACTCACGCGCGCCGTTCGAGGCGCTGCACCTCCGGGGCGGACAGGCTGTGCTTTTTCCCTGTGGAATCGTAGGTTTCGACGGATTTTCTGACGCGGTTGAGGTCGCCCAGACGCGCTGCGACGTTGCGGATACCTGCCAGGGTGGCGTCAAAAAGTTCCTGATTCCGCCGCAGTCCGTCGCTGAGCGGTGTCAGCACGTCTCGGTCGAGCGTCAGATCATGCAGGGATCCGACGAGGCGCTCCTTCTCGTCCAACAGTTCCGAAATCCGGTCGAAATCGCCGCTGATGAGCGCCGCCCGCTCGGCGTCGATCAACTCTTCCAGTCGTTTGGTCAATGTGCGCTCATCCATGGGCTCTCTCCTTCAGTGCCTCGAAGATCATTTCCGTGAGTCCGACGCCGCCGTTTGCTGCCATCTGGCGTGCCTGTTCGAGACGCAGCATGGACGAGAACTGGTCCTCCCCGGCGCCGCCACCGAACGCTTCCGGGGTTTCGCCCACGCCAGCCGCCTTCAACATTTCAGCGAGGAAGTTCGCTTCCAACTCGAGCGCCGCGTCCCGCAATTTTCGCTCATTGCTTCGGGCAGCAAGAGGCAGATCCGGTGTCAACTCCATGGTCATTCTCTCCAATTCGACTCAGTTGGAACCTTTTGCCGCGAGTTCAGTAAAGAACTGGTAAGGATGTTGGCCTTACGTTCCAGGTGCGGAAGAACTCCCGGAGCTGCCATGATTATTCAACCGACAAACCCGATTAGCCTTGCCGGAGCGGCCGGTTCCAAAGGGCAGAGTCAGAACCGTAACAGCGGTGAGGATTTCGATCAGATCTTTGAAAGTGGGTCTCAGGCGCGTCCGGACGGTATGAACAGGGAGAAACGGTCCGCTGCAAAGGATGGAGATGGTGCACGCCTTGTGAAATCAGCCGCACAGGAGGCCGATGTACAAGAAGCTGATGCTGTCGAAACTGATTCCGTTGACATTGGAAATTCTGATGAAAAATCGACGAGCTTTGAAGAAAGCGCCATTTTCGATCCTGATACTTTGTCAGAGCTTCAAATAGGCGAGTCTTTGGAGGATGTTGATTACGGAGATCTGAGAACCGGAAAGAAATCAGGAAATCACAGATCATTGGATCATTCTCTGGGGGAGCTATCTGTCACAGCCAATGAACTTAACCGCACTGATACAGCCCTACGTAGATCGCCGAGCAGCTTGTCCACAGAGAATATCGATTTAGAAAAATACTCGCATTCCAAGAACCGCGAACAGGCATCTGCCTTCTCAGTACTTCCTCAAGAAAATCACAATGGTGTCTTCGGAAAGGACAGAATCGCGCATTCTAATCAGCATCAATATGCCCAGAATGGCCTTAGATTAAACTCTAACCGTTTCAATGCCGAGCCTCAAAGCACGATTTTGGAGGCAAGCGACTCCGATGATAGCAACGGTATCCCAACGTTTAAAAATAGGGTAACCGAGAATGATATCGAGAGTAGTCCTGCCTCACTGGGGTTTACTAGGGCGGACAGTGGACCAGATCGAAACCCTGTCAGTGTTGATGGTGTTAATAATGGGAAACGCAGCATAGCTATTGGTGCATCACTTTCTGGTGGTTCACACGTTCAGTGTAAGCGCTGTCTGCGCCGCACGCGGGATCAGCTTGACGGGTTGAAGTTCCAAGGCAGCAACTCGTCGATCCTGCTGTCCGGGTGACCGGCGGCGATGGCTTCGAGGGTCGTCCGCAGATAGGCGAAGGGCTCCACGCCATTTATCTTCGCGGTGGCGATCAGGGAGGCGATGCGGGCCCATGTGCGGCCGCCTTCATCATGGCCGGCGAAGAGAGCGTTCTTTCTCGTCAACGCGATCGGTCGGATCAGGTTCTCGACGGCATTGGAGTCGATCTCGACGCGGCCGTCGTGGAGGAAGGTCTGCAGACCGCCCCACTGGCGATGGATGTAGGTCAGCTTCTCGCCGAGGCGCGACTTGGCCGA
This sequence comes from Sagittula sp. MA-2, assembly GCF_030126985.1. Lineage (GTDB taxonomy): Bacteria > Pseudomonadota > Alphaproteobacteria > Rhodobacterales > Rhodobacteraceae > Sagittula. Next base: position 4,420,672 of record NZ_CP126145.1, read on the forward strand.
GATGCGCAAGCGCTGTGCCTGCAGCCAGTCACCGAACTCGGCGACGAGAGGCGCGCTGCGGGCCTGGCGGGCGGACAGACGTTGGCCCGGGCCCATGCCGCGGATCTCGGCCTCGATGCGGTAGAGTTCGGCGATCCGGCGCAGCCCCTCGGAAGCGATCTCCGATCCATCCCGGTCGAAGACTTCCTTCAGCTTGCGGCGAGCGTGTGCCCAGCAGTGGGCAACCGTGATCGGCGCGCCGCCCTTGCGGGACGGGCGCGTCAGCCGATCGTAACCGGTGTAGCCATCCAGTTGCAGGATGCCGTCGAAGCCCTGCAGGATCTGCTCGGCATGCGCTCCTGCGCGACTGGGCTGGTAGGTGAACACGACACCGGGCGGGTCTTCTCCGCCCCATCCACGGTCATCCCGGGCAAGCGCCCAGAGGTAGCCGGTCTTGGTTCGGCCTCGTCCCGGATCGAGCACCGGGGCAGTCGTTTCATCCATGAAGAGCTTGGTCGATCCCTTCAGATGTTCGGCCAGCCGGTCGGCGACAGGACCGAGGTGGAAGGCTGCTGTGCCGGCCCAGTCCGCCAGGGTGCTGCGGTCGACCTGGATGCCGGAGCGCGCCAGGATCTGGCTTTGGCGGTAGAACGGCAGGTGATCCGCGAACTTCGAGACCAGCACGTGGGCGATGGCGCCCTCGGTCGGCATCCCGCCTTCGATCAGCCAAGGTGCGGCGGGCGCCTGGATGACCCCGTCCGTGCAGATCCGGCAGGCATACTTCGGCCGGATGTCGACCAGCACGCGGAGCTGCGCCGGAACGATGTCGAGGCGCTCGGTGCGGTCCTCACCGATCCGGTGCATGCGGCCACAGCCGCACGGGCAATCGAGGCTCGCCGGTTCGATGACACGCTCGATGCGCGGCAGGTCCGCAGGCAGATGACCGAGGTTGCGCTGCCGTGCCGGGCGCGGGGTTCTGGTGGATGGCGCGGCCTGCTCCTTGCGGGTCTCGACCTCGGCGACGGCCGTTTCCAGGTCCTCGAAGGCCAGCTGCCGGTCGTCTTCGCTCAGCTTCTCGGACCGCTTGCCATGTACGACATGGTTCAGCTCTGCCACGAGATGCTCCAGCCGGCGGTTCGCTTCCTTCAGCGCATCGCGCTCCTGCAGCACCGCCAGGACCGCGGCGCGCTGGCTCTCGGGGATCGCGGACAGGTCGATGGGCGGGGCGTCGGGCATGGCCGAATTATACCGTGCTCGGGGCGCCGATGCCCGGGCATTCCCGAGGCCGAGTCACTCTGCCACAGCCGGTCGTCGCACCTCCAGAGACCGCACCCGACGCCAGTCCAACCCGGCAAACAGGGCTTCGAACTGCGCCCGGTTCAGCGTCATGGCCCCGTCGCGGATCGCGGGCCAGGTGAAGGTGCTTTCTTCCAGTCGTTTGTAGGCCATCACGAGCCCACTGCCGTCCCAGAACAGGATCTTCAACCGGTCGGCCCGCTTCGAGCGGAAGACAAAGACGGTGCCGGTAAACGGGTCCTCGGCCAGCGTCGACTGGACCAGCGCCGCCAGACCGTCATGCCCCTTGCGGAAGTCGACCGGCTTCGTCGCCACCAAGATCCGCACGCCCTGCGAGGGCATCAGCATGGATGCGCCTCCAGCGCATGGACGATCTCGGCAATGCGGGCCGCGGGGATGTCATGCGCGAGTTCGATCACGACAGCACCCCGAATGATCCTGATCGGGGCCGCCTGCGATGCTACCTTCGGATGCGCTTCCTCCTCGGCGACCTCGCAAACGACGAGAGGTGCAAAGACAGGTTCCTCGACTTCGGCCGCAGGCAGCACAAGCTTGCCTTGCTTGGCCTCTCGTCGCCAAGCCGAGAGCTGATTGGGCAGAATGCCAAACCGCTCCGCCACGGCATTCACCGTGGCACCAGCCTCCAGGGTCATCGAGACAGCCAAGGCCTTTGCCTCATCCGGCCAACGGCGGTGACCCGACGCATAGATCTCGACCCCCAGCGATTTGAGAAACGAATTTGTAGCGCACATTGCGAAACGCACTCCCCATCATGAGATGGAGATCACCTCGCAGCCGAAGCCATCAGCAGCAACGTGGGGTCCAGACGGCGCTTACCGTTCAGTCGTCAAAGAAACAGTTGGAACAATACCTTGGACATCTAGAGAATTCTTCTGCCCAAGGCCTTTCGGTAGCGGCGGATAGCAAGGAAAGTATTATTACATCGAGGTTTGAAGAGCCTCGAACTGAGGCCGCAAGCCGGGGAATCTCATATTCTGAAACTTCTCAAAAAAAACTCACAGCGGGAGGGGCACCGGGGACGTTAATTCCTGAGGGTATAAATGGGAGCGAGAAAAACTCAGATGGAACCAAGCCTATTGCCACCACGACGACCGAAGTGAGTCGCCGTGGTGACGGCGACGCGGTTGTCCGAGATCGAGATTCCCTCAGGTTTGATGTCAATAAAAGGGAAACGACACTGTCGGGGGAATCTTCAAAGGAAGCGGTTTTTCCCGGGGATCTATTGCGGACTTCAGGCCGCGCCCAACCGTCGCAACACGACATGGAGAAGGTCGATACGACGGACCTGACAACTAAGATTATGCAGCTTTCTGGTGTGGCCGAAACCTCCAAGGATGTACCGAAAGCTATCAATAACCAGAATAATGAAATCGCATCACCCCAAACCGGTGGTCCTGAACCAAAGCTTGGATTTTTGCGGCATGCCAGTGGCACGTTTCTTGGTTCTGACCAGCGCCATCAGGAACCTACTTGGGGCGTTAAGAACTCGGAAGCCAATCCTACAGGCGCAAACAGCGAACCCAGTGTCACCGCCGTTCGTGTGACGTCCGAAGGCATGTCGACTGCGGTAACGCGACCGCAGGACCGAGCGAGAGCAATGACTCCGCTTTCTTCCGAACTGTCTGCCACTCAGCATAGGGACGCTGCCGTCCCTTCGCCCGCCGCCATGAACGCAACAAGAGACGAAATTAGCGTAGCACAGCATTCAGTTTCGTCGGAATCGGTCATTGTCCGTCAGGTATTGAAGAACAAAGAGCGTGAGAATGTCGCCGATCGGCAGACAAGTGATGCTGGAACCGACAATAAAACTGTGGTGAGCGGGGCTGCGCTTGCGACTACGCCTCAGCCAACCGACCCGTCAATCTCTGCGCGATGGCCTGACCCGGCTGGGACCACTATTGCGGTCGCACTGCAGGCCTTTGAGGATGTTACCGAAGAGGACGTCGGCGGCACCGATCTTCCCGTGAGCGGGGCGTCCTCAAGCGGCGCTTCGCAGGCAAACCAAGCCGGTGCAACGCAGCATCAACCGCTTAACAGGCCCGACTCAACTGCTGTGATCCGGCAGGTCGCCGACGCATTCACACGTCTGAGCGACCAGACGGTGGAGATTCGTCTGTCGCCGGAGGAACTCGGCCGGGTCCGGATGTACATGCATTCCGGCGAACATGGTCTTCTCGTGAATATCCAGGCGGACCGGACCGAGACGTTGGACCTGATGCGCCGCCACGTCGACGAGCTGGCGCGACACCTGGCAGAGGCCGGCTATGAAAATGCGGGGTTCACCTTTGGCGAGGAACGACGCCAACGCGAGACACCTCTTGGCGATGCGCTTGATTTGGTTCCCGCTGTGGACGACGAACTCGCGCCTCTGCCAAGCATCGAAACCGATGGGGCCGATGGCCTCGATATCAGGATGTGAGGAAACATGGTCACTGTCTCTGATCCAGCGCCACTGTATGGCAACCAGTCCGGCCAGACGGCCCAGAAGCCGTCGGTCGAGCAGAACACGCGGGCCGTTCTGAGTTCCGACTTTGAGACGTTCCTCAAGATGCTCACCGTGCAGGTGCAGAACCAGGATCCGCTGAACCCCGTCGACTCGACGGAGTATGCGACGCAGCTAGCGACGTTCTCCTCTGTAGAACAGCAGGTGCAGACCAACGAACTGCTCCGCAACATCAGTGCAACCCTGGGCGGCAATTCGCTGAATGAATTCGGTCGCTGGATCGGGATGGAAGGGCTGGTCCGCGCACCCGCCATGTTCGACGGTGCCCCCGTGACGATCCGCCCCGATTATTCCGAGGACGCAGACCGCGCCGTGCTGGTGGTGCGCGACGCGAGCGGAGAAGAGGTGCAGCGCTTCGACATCGATGTCGGCGAGGAGGTCGTGGTCTGGGGCGGAGGCGACAGCGAAGGCAAGCCTCTGCCCCCCGGCATCTACCGTTTCGACGTGGAAAGCTACATCGACCAGCGGTTCGATGGCTCTACCATGGCGCGTGTCTACAGCCGCATAGACGAGGTGCGCAATGACGACGGGACGGTCCTCTTGCGCTTCGCCGACGGGACCGAGGCGACCTCGGAAGAGATTGGAGGCCTGCGACAGGCACGGCAATGACGCACGATGGCGGTTGCCGATTCGAAAAACTTGGACGCGAAGGAAGGAAAATCTTGGTTAAGAAGCGAAAAGATCGATGCATCTTCAACGTGTATGGGCTTCTCGTGGGGATCCGTATTTCGCATGCGCGGAAAAAACATGCAAACGTGCCACACTGGTGGCGCAAACCGGTGAATTTTGCAGGCGACAAGGTGCCGTTCCGCGCACCTGCAGAATTTGCCATTTGATAGGCAGCACTGAAAACGCTACGTTGCCTGAAGTAGGGCGTACCGCGTCCATCATTCTGAGACTGGAGCATAGTCATGAAAAAGATCTCTACCATCGCGGCGGTCGTGGCCCTCGCAGCTTCCTTCAGCGCGCCGGCTTCTGCCCAGCAGGCTGACCCGTTTGCATCCTCGCAGGTTTCCGCGGTGCCGGCGTTGGTCGTCATCGGTGGTATCGCCGCTGTCATCGCGATCACTGCGGGCACCAACAACGACTCCTCGACCGGCACCAAGTGAGGCCGCGTCGACATTAAGGTCGACAAACAAAGCATAGAGAGCGGCGGCAATATTGCCGCCGTTTTTCATTTGTAGGTCAGGCAGCTCGACCTATCCGAAGAACGGAGCAAGCAGGATGACCGCGGCAGAGGCTGCGGCACCGCCCGAAGCCCAGAACAGCCGTGCGGGCCAGGGATTGCGGCGCTGCTCCGGTTCGGGCTGGGACTGTCGGATCAGGGCGGCCTCCACCAGCTTGGGCAGGCGCGGACCGAACCGGGCCATCACCGCCGCCGTCTTCATCAGATCCGACGCAGCCGCGCGCGGGCCGATGGACTTCTTGATGTAGTCTTCGACCACGGGCTGGGCGACACGCCAGATGTTCATATGCGGATCGAGGGACCGGGCGACGCCTTCCACAACCACCATGGTGCGTTGCAGGAGGATCAGCTCCGTCCGTGTTTCCATGCCGAACCGTTCCGTCACCTCGAACAGGTAAGCCAGCAGCTTGCCCATCGAGATGCGGGTCGCGTCCATGCCAAAGATGGGCTCTCCGACGGCGCGGAGCGCGCGGGCGAATTCGTCGATGTCGCGGTCCGCGGGCACGTAGCCCGCTTCGAAGTGCACCTCGGCGACGCGCTTGTAGTCGCGCCGGATGAAACCGAAGAGGATCTCGGCGTAGACCCGGCGCGTGTATTCGTCGATGTGCCCCATGATGCCGAAATCATAGGCGATGATATCGCCATTCGGCGCGACCTTCAGATTGCCCTGGTGCATGTCGGCATGAAAGAAGCCGTCGCGCAGCGCGTGGTTGAGGAACAGTTGCAGGACCCGTTGGGAAAGGGCGACGCGGTCGTGGCCCATGGCGTCGATGGCGGCGTTGTCGCCAAGCGGAACCCCTTCGGCCCAGCTCATGGTCATGACGCGACGGCCCGACAGCATCCAGTTGACCTGCGGAAGCTGGAAGCCCTCGTCGTTTTCCGTGTTCGCCGCAAATTCGCTCGCGGCGGCGGATTCGAGGCGAAGATCGAGTTCGCCCATCACCACGCCTTCGAAATGCGCGATGACTTCGCGGGGCCGCAGGCGGCGGGACGAGGGCGACAGCGTCTCGATCACCCAGGCTGCAAAATAGAAAGCGTCGATGTCGCGGCGGAAGGCCCGCTCGATTCCGGGCCGTAGAACCTTCACGGCGACGCTTTGGCCGGTCTCGCGTAGCGTGGCCTTGTGCACCTGCGCGATGGAGGCCGCGGCGACGGGTTCGCTGAACTCGGCAAAGATCTCGTCCACGGGCAGGCCGATCTCGGCCAGAACCTGCTCCTTGGCCTCTTCGATCGAGAAGGGGGGCAATTTGTCCTGAAGGACGCGCAACTGGGTCGCCATCTCGGCGCCGACCACGTCTGGCCGGGTCGACAGGATCTGGCCGAACTTGATGTAGGCCGGGCCAAGCGCCGTCAGGGCGCGCACCGCGGGCGGTGTGGACGGATCGCCCTCATCGCCCAGCCACTTGAAGGGCCAGCCCAGCACCCGGGCGGCCACCCGCAGCGGTGCGGGCGCGTCGAAGGCATCCAGAACCACGCGCATCGCGCCAGTCCGTTCAAGCGTCGCGCCCGTCTGGATCAGGCGCCAGATGTTGTGCGGACCCCTCAAAGCTTCCAACCCGAATGCAGGCAGGCCACGCCCATCGACAGGTTCCGGTACTTCGCATTTCCGAATCCCGCCGCACGCACCATCCCCAGGAAGGTTTCCTGATCTGGAAACTTGCGTATGGATTCAACGAGATACTGGTAGGAGTCACGATCCCCCGCGATCACCTGCCCCATGCGCGGGATGATGTGGAAGGAATAGAGGTCATAGGCCCACTGCATCAGGTCGTTGGGAATCTGCGAGAATTCGAGGACCATCAGCCGTCCGCCCGGACGCAGCACGCGGTATGCCTCGTTCAGGGCTTCCTGCGGGCGGGTGACGTTCCGGATGCCGAAGGAGATCGTGTAGACGTCGAAGCTGTTGTCCGGGAAAGGCAGCTTCATCGCGTCGCCCACAACCCAGTCAAGCTGGTCGCCAAGGGAAGACGCTTCGGCCCGTTTCCGACCCTCGACCAGCATCGGCTCCGTCAGGTCGAGCACGGTCGCATGCCCGTCGCCCGCACGTTTCAGGTAGCGGAAGGAAATGTCGCCGGTGCCGCCCGCCACATCCAGCAGCTTCGTGCCGCGGCGCGGCGCGAGCCAGTCCATCATCGCGTCCTTCCAGACGCGGTGAATGCCGAATGACATGGCGTCGTTCATGACGTCGTACTTGGACGCCACGGATCGGAAGACTCCCTGAACACGCCCCGCCTTTTCGCCCTCCGGCACTTCGGAGAAGCCGAAATGGGTGGTTTTTCCGCTGTTGTCGTTCATGCGAGGCGTCCTTTCGTGTCGCAGAGACTTATAGGGCGTAGGCATCGCTCTGCAATGCGGCGCGTTGCGTAGGGTCGCGGGAATGCGGACGCCGGCAGCGCGAGGGACGTATGCGCCCGGTCGGGGCCGATCAAGACGCCGGGAGGTCGTGCGGACAGCTATGGCGATGCCGCGCGCTTTACGGGGCGCCGGTCGCTGACTACATGTCGGCTTCACCTCCCCGGAGATGCGCAATGCCCGAACTGCCCGAAGTCGAAACCGTGCGCCGCGGTCTGGCCCCCGTCATGGAAGGCCAGGTCGTCGCGCGTGCGCGGGTCAACCGGCCCGACCTCCGCTGGCCTTTTCCCGAACGGATGGCCGAACGGCTGACCGGGGCGCGTGTCTTGCAGCTTCGCCGGCGGTCAAAGTACATCCTCGCCGACCTGTCCACGGACGAAACCCTGCTGATCCACCTCGGTATGTCCGGACGGATGCTGGTGTCGGGCGATCCCCTAGGCCAGTTCGTGCACGCGCATCCCATGCCCGAGAAACACGATCACGTCGTCTTCGACATGGAGAACGGCGCCCGCGTCACGTTCAATGATCCGCGTCGTTTCGGCGCAATGGATCTGATGCCCACGCAGGCGGCCGAGGCCCACCCGCTGCTCGCCCGGATCGGTCCGGAACCGCTGGGCAATGCCTTCACCGAATCCCACCTCGTCGACCGACTCAAGGGGCGGAACATGCCGGTCAAATCGGCGCTTCTGGACCAGAAGATCGTCGCCGGACTGGGCAACATATACGTTTGTGAAGCGCTGTTCCGTGGCGGCATCCATCCGGCGCGACGTTGTGTCCGCATCTCCGCGGCGCGGATTTCGGCGCTGGTTCCCATCGTCCGCGACGTGCTGGACGACGCCATCGCGGCGGGCGGATCATCTCTCCGGGATTTCCGCCAAGCCGATGGAGAACTTGGATATTTTCAGCACAGCTTTGACGTCTACGGACGTGAGGGTGAGCCATGCAGGGCGCCCGGTTGCACCAGTACGATCGAGCGTATCGTGCAGTCGGGGCGGTCGTCCTTCTTCTGCCCGACCTGCCAAAGATAAGCTTGATCGTCTTCACCGAAGTGTTAAGGCTTGGCCTCTGACGGAACCGGACGGAGCCCTATTCTCATGGCCTATGAGACGATCATCGTCGAAGTAGAAGACCACGTCGCCACCATCAGACTCAATCGCCCCGACGCCCTGAACGCTCTCAACTCCGAGATGTTGGGAGAGCTGTGCCAGGCGCTGAAGGAAGCTGACGGCAACGACAAGGTGCGCTGCATCATCATCACCGGTTCGCAGAAAGCGTTCGCCGCCGGTGCCGACATCAAGGAAATGTCCGACAAGAGCTACGTCGACATGTTCCTGTCGGATTTCTTCGGGGCGGAAGGCGGCACCATCGGCCGCACCCGCAAACCGATCATCGCCGCCGTTGCTGGCTACGCGCTGGGTGGCGGTTGCGAGCTGGCGATGATGTGCGACTTCATCATCGCCGCCGACAACGCGAAGTTTGGCCAGCCTGAGATCAACCTCGGGGTGATTCCCGGTCTTGGTGGCACGCAGCGCCTGACCCGCTTTGTCGGAAAGTCCAAGGCGATGGACATGACGCTGACCGGCCGGTTCATGGACGCGGAAGAGGCGGAGCGTTCCGGCCTCGTCAGCCGCGTCGTGCCGGCAAAGCAACTGATGGAAGAGACCCGCGCCGCGGCCGAGAAGATCGCCGAGAAGTCGATGATCTCGACCATCGCCTGCAAGGAGGCGGTGAACATCTCTTACGAGACGACGCTTTCCCAGGGTCTGCTGTTCGAGCGCCGTGCCTTCCACGCGCTGTTCAACACCGAGGACCAGAAGGAAGGCATGGGCGCTTTCATGGAAAAGCGCTCGGCCCAGTTCCGGGACCGCTGATCGCGGATCAGGCCGGAAAGTACAGATTACGGCAAGCGTCCGAACGTGATGCTTGCCGAAGCCGGGTGTCTGCTATATAGGCGCCCGTCATACATGCGCGTGATGCCCGCTCAGGCAAGAATCGGTCCCGCAGTCCGTTCGGGTCCTGAGAGGCATTGCGTCGTCACAGAGAACTTGAACCGATACCACGAACAGGACCGATCATCATGGCAAACACACCCCAGTCCAAGAAACGCGCACGTCAGTCTGAAAAGCGTTACGCCGTCAACAAGGCACGTCGTTCGCGCATCCGCACCTACCTCCGCAAGGTCGAAGAGGCGATCGCATCCGGCGATCAGTCCGCGGCACAGGAAGCGCTGAAGGCGGCCCAGCCCGAACTGATGCGCGGCGTGACCAAGGGCGTGTTCCACAAGAACACCGCTTCCCGCAAGATGTCGCGCCTCGCGTCACGCGTGAAGTCGATCGGCGCCTGAAGCGCCAGCAATACCAATACCATGTGTTGAAAAAGCGCCCTCACAAGGGCGCTTTTTTGCGTTTTCAAGGTGTTGCAGGAACGCCAGATTCTTTTTCCGGATTCACCGAGTCAAGCTACAAGATCGGTTGCCGGAAACTGACGAAGGTTGGTAATTTCACCGAGCGAGTCACGTCGCACTGGGGGGACAAGGCTGCCAGCCCACGCGTTCATTGGGGAAAGCGGGGGCAAACTTGTCAGGGCACTTGAAGTGCTTTTGATGATGTTCAGGGGAAACCCTGGCCATGTCCAGGATACAGACCGGGTCTTCGGACCTGCGCACCGAGGGGACATCGGGCGCGGGAATCGGTGGATCGTTGGAGCAGTCGCTCCACGCCTCGAACCTTACGGGTTACGAGCGGGCTGTTCTGTTCCTCGCTGTGCGTGAACGCGTCCGTCGGCAGGCGGAGAGCAGGAACGGAACTGAGGACACAGTTGGCGGATGACAAAAGAACAATGGGGCGCCCTCCAAGAGCAGATTTGCAAGACGATCGGTCAGAACAACTACAAGACCTGGATCGAGCCGTTGCGCTTCCGCGGAGTTACGCCTGAGGGCATCGTAACGCTGCAGGCTCCGACGAACTTCTTCGGGACGTATGTCTCGCAGAACTTCGGCGATATGCTTCTGGCACAGATTTCCACGGTGGAACCGTCGGCGCGCCGGCTGGCATTCCAGGCCGGGATCGTGGACGACCCCAGCGACAAGGCCGAGGAAAAGGCCAAGCCGCTGAACCTTCCGGAAACGGAGCAGGCGCCGGTCACGTCTTCCCGCGACCAGCAGTTGCCGGGGGCGCCGCTGGACATGCGATTTACCTTCGACACCTTCGTGGTCGGCAAACCGAACGAACTGGCGCACGCCGCCGCGCGCCGCGTGGCCGAGGGCGGTCCGGTGACGTTCAACCCGCTGTTCCTGTATGGTGGTGTTGGCCTTGGTAAGACGCACCTGATGCACGCCATTGCGTGGGAGCTGTCGCAGCGCAATCCCGGTCTGACCGTGCTGTACCTGTCGGCAGAACAGTTCATGTACCGCTTCGTGCAGGCGCTGCGCGAACGAAAGATGATGGACTTCAAGGAGATGTTCCGCTCCGTCGACGTGCTGATGGTCGACGACGTCCAGTTCATCGCCGGCAAGGATTCCACGCAGGAAGAGTTCTTCCACACGTTCAATGCGCTCGTGGACCAGAACAAGCAGATCATCATTTCCGCCGACCGGGCCCCGGACGAGATCAAGGATCTGGAAAACCGCATCCGTTCGCGGCTTCAGTCCGGCCTGGTCGTCGACCTGCACCCGACCGATTACGAACTCCGCCTCGGCATCCTGCAGTCGAAGGTCGAGGTCTATCGCGGCATGCACCCGGGCCTGCAGATCGACGATGGCGTGCTTGAGTTCCTCGCGCACCGCATCTCGACCAACGTACGTGTGCTCGAAGGGGCGCTGACCCGTCTCTTCGCCTTCGCCTCGCTGGTCGGCAAACCGATCAACATGGACCTCGTGCAGGACAGCCTTGCCGACGTGCTGCGCGCGTCGGAGCGCAAGATCTCCATCGACGAGATCCAGCGCAAGGTGGCCGAGCACTACAACATCCGTTTGTCGGACATGATCGGGCCGAAGCGGGTCCGCAACTTTGCCCGTCCGCGGCAGGTGGCCATGTACCTTTGCAAGCAGCTCACATCGCGGTCCCTTCCGGAGATCGGCCGCCGCTTTGGCGGGCGCGACCACACCACCGTCATGCACGGCGTGCGGCGCATCGAGGAGTTGCGCCAGCAGGACGGCCAGATCGACGAAGATGTGGAGATGCTGCGCCGCGCTCTGGAGGCCTGAAAAGGCGCATCCTGAGTCTGCCTCACAACACTTGGAGCCGTGGCACGCCGTTTCGGGGCGGCGCGCCTTGACGCTTCCGGAAATCCAACAGACAAATGGCGAAAACCGGCTTGGAGCGGGGTCCGCTCCGCGCTAACGTGCGCGTCCGGACTGGCGGAGAGGGTGTAGTGCGATGAAGATCAGCATGGAACGGGCGGCGCTTCTGCGCGCGGTCGCGCAGGCGCAATCGGTCGTGGAGCGGCGCAACACCATTCCGATATTGGCCAACGTCCTTATCGAGGCGGAAGGCGAGACGGTCACGTTCCGCGCCACCGACCTCGATATCGAGGTTCTCGACAAGGCCGTGGCCCAGGTCGAGAAGCCAGGCGGCACCACGGTGTCCGCCGTCACCCTGCACGAGATCGTCCGCAAGTTGCCGGACGGATCGCTTGTTGCCCTTGCCGAGGAACCGGGCACCGGGCGGCTGACAGTGTCTGCGGGCCGTTCGAACTTCAGCCTCGCGACGCTGCCGAAAGAAGACTTCCCGGTCATGGCATCGTCCGAATACGGCTCGAACTTCACCGCCAAGGCCGAAGTCCTCCGCCGCCTGTTCGACAAGTCCAAGTTCGCGATTTCGACAGAGGAAACACGGTATTACCTGAACGGTGTCTACATGCACGTGGCCGACGGCGATGGCGGTCCGGCCCTGCGCTGCGTAGCGACCGACGGCCACCGGCTGGCCCGCATCGACGCGCCGCTGCCCGACGGGGCGGCGGACATGCCCGGCGTGATCGTCCCCCGCAAGACCGTGGGTGAAATGCGCAAGCTCCTCGACGAGGACGGCATGGACATCGCCGTTTCCGTCTCCGAAACCAAGGTCCGGTTCGCGACACCCGACATCACGCTGACCTCGAAGGTCATCGACGGCACCTTCCCCGACTACACACGCGTCATCCCGCAGGGCAACACCCGCAAGCTGGAAGTTGACGCCTCCGAGTTCGCGAAGGCGGTCGACCGTGTGGCCACCGTCTCGTCGGAACGGTCGCGCGCCGTGAAGCTGCAGCTTGACGAGGACCGGCTGATCCTGTCGGTCAACGCACCCGACAGCGGCGCGGCAGAGGAAGAACTGGCGGTTGCCTACGGCGACGAGCGACTGGAGATCGGCTTTAACGCGAAATACCTGCTGGAAATCGCCAGCCAGGTGGACCGGGAGAACGCGGTATTCATGTTCAACTCGTCCGGCGATCCGACCCTGATGCGGGAAGGCAACGACACCAGCGCGGTCTACGTGGTCATGCCGATGCGCGTGTGACCGGGAGAGCGCCGATTTTTCAGCGAAAAATCGCGGCCTCGGGCGGACACACCCCTTCGAACCACCAGCCAGGGGCGCAACCGTGCACCTGTCGCACCTGACCCTGTCGCATTTCCGCTCTCACAAGCGGGTGGTCATCGACGTCGATCACCGTCCGGTGGCGATCTGGGGTCCGAACGGATCGGGCAAGACCAACCTGATCGAAGCCGTGTCCCTGTTCTCTCCCGGGCGGGGTCTGCGGCGGGCGTCGGCGCAGGACATGGCCCGGCGACCGGAATCACTTGGCTGGAAGATCACCGGGACGCTGGAAAATCCGCAAGGTACGCACGAAATCGCGTTTACCTCCGAAGGGGGGGCCGCGCGCAATGTGCGTATCGACGATAAGCAGGCCAGCCAGGTTGCATTGGGACGGATCGCCCGCGCGGTCTGGCTGATCCCTGCCATGGACCGGCTGTGGATCGAAGGGGCGGAGGGGCGGCGGCGGTTCCTCGACCGGATCGCCCTGTCGTTTTTCCCCGATCACGCACAGGCGGCGCTCGACTACGACAAGGCGATGCGGGAACGTAACAGGCTCCTGAAGGACATGGTTCGGGACCCGCACTGGTACACGGCCCTCGAACGCCAGATGGCAGAGGCAGGGGCCGCGCTGCACGTCAACCGGCTGGCCGCGCTCGACCGGATCGCAGAGGCGCAGGACGGCGCCGAGACGCGCTTCCCGGCCGCGACGCTGGACCTCGTGCATGGCGACGGCGAGATGCCCGGCTCTGCCGCCGACCTGCGCGTCGCGCTTGAGGAAAGCCGCAGGCGCGATCTGGCGGCGGGGCGGACGCTGGTGGGTCCCCATCGCGCCGACCTGATCGGCACCTTCGCGGCGAAGGGCGTGCCTGCCGCCGACTGCTCGACCGGGGAGCAGAAAGCGCTGCTGATCTCGCTGATCCTGTCGAACGCCCGGGCGCTTGCGGCGGACGAAGGGCACCCGCCGATCCTGCTGCTGGACGAGGTCGCCGCGCACCTCGACGCCGGACGCCGGGCCGCCCTTTTCGACGAGATAAGCGCTTTGGGCGCACAGGCCTGGATGACCGGGACGGGACCGGAACTTTTCGCCGAACTGGGCGACCGGGCGCAGGCGCTGGAGGTCTCTGAAGGGCCCTCCGGATCCGTAGTTTCAAAACCCTGAACTTTATACCAAATCTTGTGTCTGAGACGTGACATTCCCCGGCCCGGAGTCTATAAATCGGGGCAAAATAACAAGGGAAATGGGCATGTCCGACCAGCCGAGCGAAGCATACGAATACGGCGCCGATTCCATCAAAGTTCTCAAGGGCTTGGAAGCGGTCCGCAAGCGTCCCGGCATGTACATCGGCGACACGGACGACGGTTCGGGTCTGCACCACATGGTCTACGAGGTCGTGGACAACGGCATCGACGAGGCCCTGGCCAAACACGCCGACTATGTTCACGTGAAGATCCACGCGGATTCCAGCGTATCGGTGCGTGACAACGGACGTGGTATTCCCACCGACATCCACACCGAAGAGGGGGTCTCGGCCGCAGAGGTCATCATGACCCAGCTGCACGCGGGCGGTAAGTTCGACCAGAACTCCTACAAGGTCTCTGGCGGTCTGCACGGCGTGGGCGTGTCGGTGGTGAATGCGCTCTCCGTCTGGCTCGAGCTGCGCATCTGGCGCAATGGCAAGGAGCACTACGCCAAGTTCGAACACGGCGAGACCACGGAACACCTGCGTGTCGTCGGCGACGCCGAGGGTGAGCAGGGCACAGAGGTGCGCTTCCTTGCGTCCACGGGCACCTTCTCCAACCTCGACTACGATTTCCACACGCTGGAAAAGCGCCTGCGCGAACTGGCCTTCCTGAACTCCGGCGTGCGCATCATCCTCGAAGACGACCGCCCGGCCGAACCGCTGCATATCGAACTGCACTACGAGGGCGGGGTACGTGAATTCGTCAAATACCTCGACCGCTCGAAGCAGGCCGTCATGCCGGAGCCGATCTATATGGAAGGCGAAAGGGACGGCATCGGTGTCGAGGTCGCGATGTGGTGGAACGACAGCTACCACGAGAACGTCCTGCCCTTCACCAACAACATCCCGCAGCGCGACGGCGGCACCCACCTTGCGGGTTTCCGTGGTGCGCTGACCCGCCAGTTGCAGAAATACGCGCAGGAAAGCGGGATCGCGAAGCGGGAGAAGATCAACTTCACCGGCGACGACGCCCGTGAGGGTCTGACCGCGGTTCTGTCCGTGAAAGTGCCCGATCCGAAATTCTCCAGCCAGACCAAGGACAAGTTGGTCTCATCCGAGGTCCGCCCGGCGGTGGAATCGCTGATGAACGAGAAGCTGGGCGAATGGTTCGAGGAAAACCCGACCGAGGCCAAGCAGATAACCGGCAAGATCATCGAGGCCGCCATGGCCCGAGAAGCCGCCCGCAAGGCGCGCGAACTGACCCGCCGCAAGACGGCGATGGACGTGTCGTTCAACGCCGCCAAGCTGAAGGACTGTTCAGAAAAAGACGCCTCGAAGACCGAACTGTTCCTGGTCGAGGGTGACTCCGCCGGCGGCTCTGCCCAGACGGGGCGTGACCGTCGGACGCAGGCCATCCTTCCTCTGCGCGGCAAGATCCTGAACGTGGAGCGGGCGCGCTTCGACCGGATGCTGGGCAGTCAGGAAATCGGCAACCTCGTGATGGCGCTCGGGACCGGCATCGGCCGGGACGAGTTCAACATCTCCAAACTGCGCTATCACAAGATCATCATCATGACCGACGCGGACGTGGACGGTGCGCACATCCGGACGCTTCTGTTGACGTTCTTCTACCGCCAGATGCCCGAACTGATCGAAGGCGGTTACCTCTACATCGCGCAGCCGCCACTCTACAAAGTCGCGCGCGGCAAGTCGGAAGTCTACCTGAAAGACCAGACCGCGCTTGAGGACTACCTGATCCAGCAGGGCATCGAGAACGCGCAGCTCTTGCAGGGCAATGGCGAGGTGATCGGCGGCCAGGATCTCGTGCGCGTGGTGGAGGAAGCCCGTCAGCTCAAGCGTGTCCTCGACGCCTTCCCGACGCATTACCCGCGCCACATCCTCGAACAGGCTGCCATTGCCGGGGCCTTTGTGCCCGGTGCCGTGGATTCCGACCTGCAGGGCGTTGCCGACAAGGTCGCCGCACGTCTCGACCTAGTGGCCCTGGAATACGAGCGTGGCTGGATCGGTCGGATCACGCAGGACAAGGGCGTCCGCCTTGCCCGCATCCTGCGCGGTGTCGAAGAGGTCCGGACGCTCGACGGTCCGATGCTCCGTTCCGGAGAGGCGCGCCGGACCGGCACCCTGACCGAGAGTCTGCAGGCGGTCTACGGCAGCCCCGCGACGCTCGAGCGCAAGGACCGCAGACAGCTGATCCATGGTCCGCTCGAACTGCTCAAGGCGATCCTGGAAGAAGGCGAGAAGGGCCTGTCGCTGCAGCGCTACAAGGGACTGGGTGAAATGAACCCGGACCAGCTTTGGGAAACCACGCTGGACCCGAACGCCCGGACGCTGCTGAAGGTAACCATCGACGACATGACTGAAGCCGACGACCTGTTCACCAAGCTGATGGGCGACGTGGTGGAACCGCGCCGCGACTTCATCCAGCAGAACGCACTGTCGGTGGAAAACCTGGACTTCTGAACAAGAAAAGGGGCGCGCATGGCATTGCGCACCCCTCGCAAGATGTGGAGGTCGCGCAAGGGTTTGCGCGACCTTTGTCTTTTCCGTCAGCCGACCAGCTTGGCGGTCATGTCCACAAGCCGTTTTGCCTGATGGGCAAGGGCAGCCTTGCCAGCGTCGTCGAAACCGTCCGGCTTGGTCGAGAAGCCGTAGGGGTTGCCGCCGGCGCCAAAGATCGACTCGTCAGTGTAGCCCGGTGCAACGATGATCGCGCCCCAGTGCATCGCGGTGGTGTAGAGGCTCAGGATGGTCGTCTCCTGCCCGCCATGCGGGTTCTGGGCGCTTGTCGTGGCGGTGAAGGTCTTGTTGGCCAGCTTGCCCGATCCCCACAGCCCGCCGAGCGTGTCGATAAACGCGCGCATCTGGCTTGCGACCACGCCGAAGCGCGTCGGGGCCGAGAAGAAGTAGCCGTCCGCCCACTCCATGTCATTCGCCGTGACCTCGGGGATGTCCTTCATCTTTTCGAGTTGCGCCTTCCAGGCGTCCTGCCCCTCGACGACCTCTTTGGGGGCGGTTTCCGGGATGCGGCGCAGGCGCACTTCGGCACCGGCTGCCTCGGCTGCCTCTGCTGCCGCGAGTGCGACGGAATGGTTGGTGCCGTAGGTCGAATAGAAAACGATTGCGATCTTGGGTTGTGCCATGTTGATCTCCTTCCTTTGAGTTGGACTTAGGCGGTTGCCGGCGCGGTCAAGCGTTCCTGATGAACGTGCCGTTGTTCAGTTCCTTGAAAGCCTGCCGCAGTTCGTCCTGCGTGTTCATGACGATGGGGCCGTGCCAGGCGACGGGTTCCTGGATCGGGCGCCCGGTCATCAGCAGGAAGCGGATGCCTTCGTCGCCCGCCTGAACGGTGATCTCGTCGCCCGAGCCGAACCGGACCAGCGTGCGGTTGCCGGTCATGTCGCGGATGTTCAGTTCCTGCCCGCGGTACTCCTTTTCGACCTTGATGCCCACCGGATCGCTGGCGTCGCGGAAGGTCCCGGAGCCGGCAAAAACGTAGGCCAGGGCGTTGGAGCGGGTATCGACCGGCAGAACCTTGCGGCGGCCTGCGGGGATCGACACGTCGAGCAGCATGGGGTTGGCCGCGATCCCGTCGACCGGGCCGGTCTTGCCCCAGAACGAGCCGATGATGACCTTGACCGTTGTGCCGTCGTCATCGCCCTCGATGGGGATGTCGCTGCCGGTGATGTCCTGATAGCGCGGCGCCGTCATCTTCAGCGAAGACGGCAGGTTTGCCCAAAGCTGGAACCCGTGCATCTGGCCCTTGGCGTTGCCGAAGGGCATTTCCTGGTGCACGATCCCGGATCCGGCGGTCATCCACTGGACGCTCCCGGCGCCGAGGCGGCCCTTGTTGCCAAGCGAATCCGAATGCTCGACCTCGCCGTCGAGCACGTAGGTGATGGTTTCGATGCCGCGATGCGGATGCCAGGGAAAACCCTTCGAATAGAGCCGCGGATCGTCGTTGCGGAAGTCGTCCATCATCAGGAACGGGTCTGTCAGCGACGGGTCACCGAAGCCGAAGACACGATGCAGATGGACGCCGGCGCCTTCGATGGCGGGCTGCGCTTTGGTGGTAGCCGAGACAGGTCTAAAGGTCATGGGACGCTCCGTTTGCCATTGCACTCAATGTGGGACCTTCGCGATGAATTGGAATTGGTGAAGAACCCGTACCGTCTGTGCGCAGGCGCGCAGAAACCGGAGATTATGCGTGAGGAGATGGGGCGCGCCTTTTGGGTGCCGCCAAGCACGGGACAGCGCATTCTCGAGGAGCGTGCGCGCCGCAAACCCAATGTTTGAGAGGCATTCAGTTCCTTGCCTGTTCGTCGCGGTAAGTCCACAGGTCGGAGAACCGGCGCCGTTGCGATGTGCGTAAATAGGAGGCTCACTGCGAAGATGGCCTCGCCTGGGCCCCTGCCACGGTTCAGCCACGCACCACCGCCAGATCAAGCGTCTCGGCCGCGCCGCGCAGGATGCCCGCCATGTGATCGGCCAGACCCTCGGACCGATCCACCGGCACCATAAGGCTGATCGTGCGGTCCGCATCCGGCATCTCCAATGGCATGACCCGGACCTCGCTCCGGTGGATGCCCTGCCGCCGGGCGAAGAGGTCCGGAAGGATGCCGATGCCTGCGCCGGTGGCAGCCATCAGCACGATGGAATCGAGGCTCGTCCCCTCGTAGTCGTCCGAGACCGTCGCCCCGCTGGCGCCCGCGATGCCATAGACGATCCGCGCCAGCCTGTGGCCGGTGTCCAGCGTCAGAAGCCGCTGGCCGGCAAGGTCCGCCGCCCCGATCCGGCTGCGCCCGGCCAGCGGATGATCCTGCGCGACAGCGACCCACAGCGGTTCGACGAAAAGCGGCCGCTGGAAGGTGTTGGGGTGATCCTCGGGCGTGGAAATGACCGCATCGAACCGGCCATTTCGCAGCCCCTCATCAAGGCTGAGGGTGTTTTCCTCGCGCACGATCACGCGCAGTTCGGGTTCGTCTTCGTGCAGCGCCTTCATCGCCTGAGGCAACAGGTAGGGCCCGATGGAGGGCAGCACGCCCAGCCGGAGCCGCCCTCCGAAGGGCAGGTCCGACAGCATCGTGCTGCGCAGCGCCTCGACCTCCGACAGGATACGGCGGGCACGGGTCACGAACTCCAGTCCCCGTGCCGTTGTCCGCGCCCCGGCGCGCCCGCGGTCGAACAGCCGGACGCCCATGTCGGTTTCGACCGCCGCGACCTGATTGGACAGGCTTGGCTGGCTGACATGCAGCTTTTCGGCGGCCAGCCCGAAACTGCCAAGCTGGTGCACGGCAACGATGTATTCCATCTGGCGCAGGGTCGGCCGCATTCATAGCTCCAAGCTATTCAACTGATCATCCATTTGTATTTAAGCTATGCCAGAAATCCGGGCAACAGGGCCGAAACCCTTCCCGGAGTTTCGACCGATGCAGATATTCGACAGCCTCGTCGGCAACCTGATGGTGCCGACAATCCTCTTCTTCGTCCTTGGGCTCGTGGCCGCCGTGGTCCGCAGCGACCTGTCCATCCCCGAAGGTGCGGCCAAGTTCATGTCCATCTACCTCCTGCTGGCCATCGGGTTCAAAGGCGGTCACAGCCTTGCGGACAATGGCCTGAACAGCGATGTCTTCGTGGCGCTGTGCGCAGGGCTGCTGTTGTCCTTCGCGATCCCCTTCATCGCCTACGGCCTGCTGCGCAGCATGACGCGCCTGAATGCGCTGAACGCCGCTGCCGTCGCCGGGCACTACGGGTCGATCTCCATCGTGACGTTTGTCGCGGCCTCCAGCCTGCTGCAACTCGCCGGCGTCGCGGCCGATGGCTACATGGTCGCTGTCGCCGCCACGATGGAAGTGCCCGCGATCCTCTCGGCGCTCTGGATCGCGCACCGTTTCGGGCAACAGGGGTCCACCGGCAGGGTGCCCATGCGCGACCTCTTCGCCAACGGGTCCATCGTGTTGCTTGCCGGGGCGTTCCTGATCGGCGCGCTGACACAGGACCGGGGGATGGAGATGATCGCCCCCTTCGTCGTCACCCCCTTCACCGGCATCCTCTGCCTCTTCCTTCTGGACATGGGCCTGACGGCGGGACGCAGCCTGTTGCGGAACCGGCATCTGCTGAGCGCGGGGCTCTTCGCCTTCGGACTGCTGATGCCGGTGATCGGCGCGGTTTTGGCCATGGGGGTGGGAACGGTGATCGGATTGCAGACCGGCAGCCTCTTCCTGCTGATGGTCCTGTCTGCCTCGGCTTCCTACATCGCGGTCCCCGCGGCGATGAAGATCGCCCTGCCGCAGGCCGAAGCGGGCATCTACCTGACGCTGTCGCTGGGCGTGACCTTCCCGTTCAACATCATCCTCGGCCTGCCGCTCTACCTGTGGCTGGCAGAGCTGGTGTGAGTGTGGTGGTCAACAGGCCGACCCTGTGTGTGGATCGGTCATGCCGGTCCGCGCCCAGCCGGGGCAGGGTCGTGATGATCAGGACATCCCGCAGGCGGCAGACGGATCAGGCCGTGGCGCGGGCCGACAACCCGTCGAGAATGGCGCAATCCGGGTCATCGTCGCCATGGCATTGGCTGATGAGGGTCTGAAGCTCCGCCTCGAGCGTCTTCAACTGGCTGATCTTGTCGCGGACCGTGTCGAGGTTCCGCATCGCCAATGTGCGCACGTCACGGCTGGCGCGGGTCGGGTCGGCGTTCAGGTCCAGCAGGCGGCGGCATTCTTCCAGGCCAAACCCCAGATGCCGGGCCTGCGCCAGGATCCGCAGCCGATCCACCGCGGTATCGGAGAAATCCCGATAGCCGTTTTCGGCCCGATCTGCCTTCACCAGCCCGAGATCCTCGTAGTAGCGCACGGTCTTGACGGTAAGCCCTGTGGCCTTGGCTGCCTGTCCGATGTTCATGGCGGGTCTCCTTTCCGTCATTAAACCTTCCAGCTTGTGGAAGGTAAAGTCACTTCGGCTTGACCGCCACAGGCTGCCACGCATTGCCCAATGGTCGCGCCTGCCTTCACGGCTTTTCAACTGGCTACGGTGCCGGTCGCGTGCGAGAAACGCGGGATGACACGTTTGCTTTTGCCCCTTCTGATATGCCTGTCGCTCGCCGCGCCCGCCGCAGCGCGCGAGATCACCGTATTCGCCGCGGCAAGTCTGCGTGATGCGCTCGACGAGGTGGCGGACCTCTACCGTGATGAAACAGGGGACGACCCGGTGATCTCCTACGCCGGATCGTCCGCCCTTGCGCGCCAGATCCAGCAGGGTGCGCCCGCGGACGTCTTTATCTCCGCCAACACCGCCTGGATGGACGTGCTGGAAGAGGACGGGTTGCTGGCGCCCGGCACCCGCCGCGACCTGCTGGGAAACTCGCTGGTGCTGGTGGCCGGGGTCGAAGGGCCGGTCGCAGAGCTCACGCCCGACAGCGATCTGGCCGGCTGGCTGGACGGCGGCAAACTGGCCATGGCGCTTGTCGATGCGGTGCCCGCGGGCATCTACGGCAAGGCGGCGCTGGAATATCTGGGACTTTGGGACAGCGTCGCAGGGCAGGTCGCGCAGGCCGACAACGTCCGCGCCGCGTTGGCCCTCGTCGCTGTGGGGGCGGCGCCGCTCGGCGTCGTCTACCGCACCGACGCGCAGGCCGAACCGCGCGTCTACGTGAAAGCGGCGTTCCCGCGGGACAGCCATCCGCCGATCCTCTACCCCGCCGCGTCGATGGTGGACAAACAGCAGGACGCCCTGCCGTTCCTGTCCTTCCTCGAAACGGGACCGGCGCAGGACATCTTCCTGCGGCACGGCTTCACGATCATCGCGGAGTAACGGATGGACTGGCTCGGACCGGAGGAATGGAGCGCCGTGGCCCTGTCGGTCAAGGTCTCCTTCTGGGCGGTCGTTGCCTCCCTGCCGTTCGGGTTGCTGACCGCCTACGCCCTGGCGCGCTGGACGTTCCCCGGCAAGCAGATCCTCAACGGGCTGGTGCATCTGCCACTGATCCTGCCGCCGGTCGTGACCGGTTACCTCCTGCTTCTGACCTTCGGGCCAAGGGCCCCGGTCGGCGGGTTCCTCGAAGCCATCGGACTCGGCATCGCCTTCCGCTGGACCGGCGCGGCGCTGGCAGCGGCGATCATGGGATTTCCGCTGATGGTCCGCGCCATGCGCCTGTCGATCGAGGCCATCGACCCCCGGCTGGAAGAGGCGGCAGCAACGCTTGGCGCATCGGGGGTCCGGGTCTTCGTCACGGTGACGGTGCCCCTCATGCTGCCGGGCCTGCTGACCGGGGCGATCCTCGCCTTCGCCAAGGCGATGGGTGAATTCGGCGCGACGATCACCTTTGTCTCGAACATCCCCGGACAGACCCAGACCCTGCCGTCCGCCATCTACGCCTTCCTGCAGATCCCGGGCGGCGAAGCCTCTGCCCTGCGGCTCGTGGTGGTGTCGATCATCGTGGCGATGGGCGCGCTTCTGGTGTCGGAATGGGCATCCCGCCGGGTCGCGGCGCGGGTGGGCGCGTGATGCTTTACCTGCACCTGAAACACGCCTTCGACCGCTTCCAACTGGACGCGCAGTTCACCGCGCCCGCCGGGGTGACGGTCCTGTTCGGGCGCTCCGGCTCAGGCAAGAGCACGATCCTGAAGGCCACCGCCGGACTGCTCCGTCCGGATGAGGGGCGCGTGACCCTGCACGACCGGACTCTCTGCGACACGGCGAAGGGCATCTGGCTGCCGCCGCACAAGCGCGGCCTCGGCGTGATCTTCCAGGAAGGCCGCCTGTTCCCCCACCTCACCGTCCGCCAGAACCTTCTGTATTCCCGGCGGAAGGCGCCGAACCTGTCGCGGGTGGTCGAGATGCTGGGGATCGGCGACCTGCTCGACCGCCGCCCCCGCGCCTTGTCGGGGGGAGAGCAGCAAAGGGTCGCCATCGGCCGTGCGCTTCTGAGCGATCCGCAACTGATCCTCGCCGACGAACCGCTGGCCGCCCTCGACGAGCCGCGCAAGGCCGAGATCCTGCCCTACTTCGAACGTCTGCGGGACGAGGCCCGCTGCCCGATCCTCTACGTGACGCATTCCCCTGCCGAGGTCGCCCGCCTCGCAACGACGGTTGTCGTCCTCGACGAGGGCAAGGTGACACGGCAGGGCACACCCGCCGACGTGCTGGGCGACCCGGACGTGGTGCCCGCGGGCATCCGTGGCGTCGGCGCAGTGCTCGAAGCGACGGTCGCCCGACACCACGAGGACGGGCTGACCGAACTCGACGCTGGCGGGGTGGCGCTGTTCCTGCCCCGCACCGATGCAGCGCCCGGGACCCGGACCCGTATCCGCATCGCCGCGCAGGAGGTCATCCTGTCCCGCGGGCGCCCGGAGGGTCTTTCGGCGCTCAACATCCTGCCCGGCACCGTGGTCAGCCTGCGTGCCGGGGACGGTCCGGGCACCCTCGTCGTCGTCGACACCCCCGCCGGTCGTTTGCTGGCACGGGTCACGCGCCGCTCTGCGGAGGCGCTGCAACTGGCGCCCGGCGTCGCCTGCCATGCCGTCGTGAAGACGGTCGCCATCGCACGTCAGGACATCGGGCAGGGTTGAAGCGTCACCATGGCCCGCTAGCTCGGACCGCATGGAAAACGCATTGGTCATCGGCGCAAGCGGCGGCATCGGCAGCGCAATCTGCGCGGCGCTCGACTCGCGTGGAGTCTCCGTCGCCGGGCTCTCGCGCTCGGGTGACGGTCTGGACATCACCGACGAAACCTCCGTCGCGGAGGCGCTGAACCGGTTCGATACGCCCTTCGACCTGATCTTCGTCGCCACCGGCGCGCTGGAGATCGACGGCCACGCACCGGAAAAGTCGCTGGATGCCCTGACCGCGCGCGGGCTGGCCGACCAATTCGCGCTGAACGCCATCGGCCCCGCGCTGGTGCTGAAACACGCCCGCCGCCTGATCCCCCGCGACCGTCCCGCGACCGTCGCGGTTCTGTCGGCGCGCGTCGGCTCCATCGGCGACAACGGTCTTGGCGGGTGGTACGCTTACCGTGCCGCCAAGGCCGGGCTCAACCAGCTTGTCCACGGCGCGGCGATCGAGCTTGGCCGCAGGCACCGCAAGCTCTGCGTCGTCTGCCTGCACCCGGGCACTGTCGCCACCCGATTCACCGCCGATTATCAGGACCGCCACCCGACCGTTCCGCCAGACGAGGCCGCCCGCAACCTGTTGACGGTGATCGACAGCCTGACGCCTGCCGACAGCGGGCGGTTCCTCGACTATGCCGGGAAGGAGATCCCCTGGTGACCCGCCTCGTCCTTGTCCTGGGCGACCAGCTGACCGAAACCGTCGCCGCGCTCCGCAAGGCCGACAAGGACAGGGACGTGGTCGTCATGGCCGAGGTCGCGGACGAGACGGCCTATGTCGGCCACCATCCCAAGAAGATCGCCCTGATTTTCGCCGCCATGCGCAAGTTCGCCGCCCGCCTAAGGGACGACGGCTGGGACGTCGCCTATTCCGAGCTCGACGACACCGACAACACCGGCAGCATCCCCGGTGAGCTCTTGCGCCGCGCCGACCAGTACGGCGCGCGGGAGGTGCTGGCGACAGAACCCGGCGAATGGCGGCTGATCGCCGTGCTGGACGACACGCCACTCAAGGTCACTCAGCTTGAGGACGACCGCTTCGCCGCCTCCCACAAGGACTTCGAGGACTGGGCCAAGGGGCGCAAGGCGCTGCGGATGGAGTATTTCTATCGCGAGATGCGGCGCAAGACCGGCCTGATGATGGATGGCGATCGACCCGCCGGCGACAAGTGGAACTACGACCACGACAACCGCAAACCCGCCACCGGCGAGGTCGACACCGCGCCCATGCAGTTCACGCCCGACGAGACAGTCGAAGAGGTGCTCGACTTGGTCGAGGCCCGCTTCGCAGACAACTTCGGCACGCTCCGCCCCTTCACCTTCGCCACCGACACCGGACAGGCCCGCCGGGCGCTGGCGCATTTCGTCAAACACGCCCTGCCGAAGTTCGGCGATTACCAGGATGCGATGATGGAGGGGGAGCGCTACCTGTGGCACTCTCACCTCTCCGCCTACATCAACATCGGCCTGCTCGATCCTCTGGAGGTCTGCAAGGCCGCGGAAGACGCATGGCGAGCCGGGGACGTGCCGATCAACGCCGCCGAGGGTTTCATCCGCCAGATCATCGGCTGGCGCGAATACGTCCGTGGCATCTACTTCCACGAAGGGCCGGACTACCCTTCCCGCAACGAGCTGGGCCACAAGCGCGACCTGCCGTGGCTCTACTGGGGCGGCGAAACGAAGATGCGCTGCGTCGAAGCGGCGGTCGCGCAGACCCGGGACGACGCCTACGCCCACCACATCCAGCGCCTGATGGTGACCGGCAACTTCGCCCTTCTGGCCGGGATCGACCCGCATCAGGTGCACGAATGGTATCTGAGCGTCTACATCGATGCCTTCGAATGGGTCGAAGCCCCGAACACCGTCGGGATGAGCCAGTTCGCCGACGGCGGCATCATCGCCTCCAAACCCTACGTGTCGTCAGGCAACTACATCAACAGGATGTCCGACCACTGCAGGCACTGCGCCTACGACGTGAATGCAAAGTCCGGAGAGGACGGCGCCTGCCCCTTTAACACGCTCTACTGGCACTTCCTCGACCGCCATCGCAAACGGTTCGAGGAAAACGGCCGCATGGCCAACATGTACCGTAGCTGGGACAGGATGGACGAGGAAAAGCGTCACGCCATCCTGCGCGCCGCCGAACGCACGTTGAAGAAACTCGACGAAGGGGAGGTCGTCTGACCCGCCCCTTCATCTTGGTCCAAATACCTTGGGGGTGCGGGGGCAATGCCCCCGCGGATCGGCCCGGCGCCAGCCGGGGCGATACTTGCTACAGGACGTAGCGGCTCAGGTCCGTCGACCGGGTCAGGTCGCCCAGCTGTGCCTCCACGAAATCGGCATCGACGGTCACCGCCTCGCCCGCCTTGTCCGGCGCGGCAAAACTCAGTTCCTCGAACACCCGCTCCATCACGGTGTAAAGCCGCCGGGCGCCGATGTTCTCGACCGACCCGTTGACCTCCGCCGCGATGCGCGCCAGCGCCTCGATCCCTTCCTGCGTGAAGGAGACGGCAACCTCCTCGGTCGCCATCAGCGCGGTGTACTGGCGGGTCAGCGCGTTGTCGGTTTCCGTCAGAATGCGCACGAAATCGCCTTCGGTCAGCGCCTTCAGGTTCACGCGGATCGGCAGGCGGCCCTGCAGTTCCGGCAAGAGGTCCGACGGCTTCGCGATGTGGAACGCGCCGGAGGCGATGAAGAGGATGTGGTCGGTCTTCACCGGCCCGTGCTTGGTCGACACCGTGGTGCCCTCGATCAGCGGCAGCAGGTCGCGCTGCACGCCTTCGCGGGACACGTCGCCGCCGCGCGCCTCCTGGCGGGCACAAACCTTGTCGATCTCGTCGAGGAAGACGATCCCGTTCTGCTCCACCGATTCCAGCGCGGCAGCCTTCACCGTCTCGTCGTCCAGCAGCTTGTCCGCTTCCTCGGTGATCAGCAGGTCGTAGCTTTCGGCGACCGTCATGCTCTTGCGTGTGGTCCGCCCGGCAAAGGCTTTGCCGAAGATGTCGCCAAGGTTCATCATCCCCATCTGGCCCGCTCCCGGCTGGCCGGGGATGTCCATCATCGGGAAGGGCGAGGACGTGTCGGCCACGTCCAGTTCGATCACCGTCTCGTCCAGCTCGCCGCTCTTCAGCTTCTTGCGGAACATCTCGCGGGTGGCCGAGCGCGCATCCTTCCCGGCAATCGCTTCGATCACGCGTTCCTCGGCGGCGGCATGGGCGCGGGCCTTCACGTCCTCCCGCATGTGGTCGCGGGTGTCGATGATCGCGGTGTCCACGAGGTCACGGATGATCTGTTCAACGTCGCGGCCGACATAGCCCACCTCGGTAAACTTGGTCGCCTCGACCTTGATGAAGGGCGCGCGCGCCAGCTTGGCCAGCCTGCGCGAGATCTCCGTCTTGCCGACGCCGGTGGGGCCGATCATCAGGATGTTCTTCGGATAGACTTCGTCGCGCAGGTCGTCGCTCAGCTGCTTGCGCCGCCAGCGATTGCGCAGCGCCACCGCGACGGCGCGCTTGGCTTCCTGCTGGCCGATGATGAACCGGTCCAGTTCGGAAACGATTTCACGGGGTGTGAGGTCGGTCATGAGTGTCCTTCCGATACGTTGCGGCTGAGATAACCTCTGGGGCGGAAAATCCAACCCTTGAAGGAACCGCCGTGTGATCCGACGTGTTGGATCTAAGGATCGGAGACACCCCAGCCATGCCGGATCAAGGTTTCATGCCCATAGAAGATACCGACGCCGTTCCAGGCGATCTGGGCGCGCCAGCGTTCGGCGACGGCCCGGTCTGTGTCATCACGAACCGCAAGTCGGGCCGCAACTCGCGGGACCGCAACGCGGTCGAGGCCGCGGCCGAGACGCTGGGTGGCGAAATCGTCTCCTTCAGCGGCGGCAAGGGCCTGATGGAGGCGATCGAGAAGGTGAAGGCGCGCAAGCCCTCCCTCGTGGTCGCCGCGGGCGGCGATGGCACCGCCATGGCCGTGGCCGGGGCCTTCGTCGGCACCGATGTCGCCTTCGGGGTGCTGCCGCTTGGCACGTTCAACTATTTCGCCCGCGGGCTGGGGCTCAGTACCGATCCGGTCGAGGCGAGCAGACAGCTTGCCGCCGGTCAGGTGGTCGAGCGTCACATCGGTACGGTGAACGGCCAGGTCTTCCTGAACAACGCCAGCGTCGGGATCTATCCCTCGATCCTGAAGGTCCGCGAAAGCGTCTATCGCCGCTGGGGACGCCGCAGGATCATGGCGCATTGGTCCGTCATCAAGACCTTCATCCGCTTCCGCAAACCCATGCGCGTGAGGCTGGAAGTCGACGGGGACGGCGGCCGCTACCGCACCGCCCTTGTCTTTGTCGCGCGGTCCTCGTTCCAGCTCGAACGGTTCGGGCTGGAGGGCACCGACATCATCCGCGAGGGCGGGTTTGCCGTCTTGCTCGTCAACGCCCGCACCCGGCTGGAGCTTTTCCGGCGCATCACGCGACTAGCCCTCGGCACGGTGGAAGAGGGCGTCGACTATGACCTCTTTGCCGGAGAACGGTTGAAGCTGGACGTGGAAGGCAAGCGCCGCGTGCTGCTGGCCTACGACGGAGAGAAGAAGCGCATGAGCGCGCCGCTGGAATTCGGCATGTCCGAGCGCCCGTTGCGCCTGCTCATCCCGGAGAAGCCCGCATGAGGCGTGTGCTGCACCTGTCAGACCTGCACTACGGAAAGGACCGCGCGGACCTCGAAGAGCCGCTCTTGGAAACGGTGGATCGGCTGGCGCCCGACCTGGTGGCCATTTCCGGGGATTTCACCCAGCGCGCCCGCGTGTCCCAGTTCGACCGCGCGCAGGCCTTCCTCGACAAGCTGTCCGTCCCGTGGATCGCCGTGCCCGGCAATCACGACACACCACTCGACGAATTCTGGATCCGGCTGCTGACCCCGTGGAAGCGTTACCGGGCCGCGGTGTCGCGCGATCTGGAACCCGTCTATCAGGACGACGCGATGACACTGGTCGGTGTGAACACCGTCAACCGGTTTTCGTGGCAGAGGGGGCGGCTGTCGGAAAAGCGGATCAAGCGCGCCTGCCAGCAGTTCTCCGACGCGCCCGACCGCGCGCGTATCGTCATGCTGCACCACCCTCTTCAGCACGGGCCGGAGGTCGACAAGCGGCTGATGCGCGGGGCCGGGCGGGCGCTCAAGGCGTTTGCCGAAAGCGGGGCGCAGGTGGTGCTGTCCGGGCACCTGCACAACACGGTCATCGCGCCGTTTCGGGCCTGGCCGCAACTGCTTTTCGTCCAGGCAGGCACCAGCCTCTCCAGCCGCATGCGCGGCGAGGTGAACACCTTCAACCTGCTGGAAATCGACCATCGGAGCGTAACAGTCGAAAGCTGGGGCGCCGAGGACCTGGCCTTTGCCCCCGTGTCGCGCGCCCACTTCTTCCGCAACAACGGGGAGTGGGAGCGCCACGACAACGCCCCCTCGATTGCGCCTGCGCACCACATCCGCCGCGCGCGGTCTGTTCGGTAGCACGCTTTTCCCGTGGCCCGTTCCCCGGACCGGCGTAAGCTGAGCCGTGAGGGAACGGGGGAATCGACACATGAAAGCTATATGTATGGCGTTGGCCTTGGTGGCGCTTTGCGGAACGGCCGAGGCACAGAACGCCTGCGACTGGGGCAACCTGCGGTCGGAAGCCAGCGAAGAGAACCGCGAGCTGGTCGTGACGAATGCGGTCGGCGACCGCAGCGCGCGTCTCTACTGGATCGATTTCAACGGCACCCCGGTCTTCTACGCCGAGATCCCGCCGAACGGCCGCCACGTGCAGCAGACCTTCCGGCGGCATGTTTGGATTGCCGAGAACAGCTACGGCTATTGCGACGTCATCTTCACCGTCGAGAACAATGTCGAAATCGTCATCCGCTGACCGCGCGGCAACGGATCACTCGATGGTTTCGACCGTCAGGTTCCCGTTCGTGTAGACACAGATGTCCGCGGCGATGGACATGGCCTCGCGCGCGACGGTCTCGGCGTCCTTGTCGGTATCCATCATGGCCCGCGCCGCGGCGAGGGCGTAGTTGCCGCCCGACCCGATGGCGGCCACGTCATGTTCGGGTTCCAGAACGTCGCCTGCGCCGGTGATCACGAAAAGGTCGGTGCCGTCGGTGACGATCAGCATGGCTTCCAGCTTCGACAGGTACTTGTCCGTGCGCCAGTCCTTTGCCAGTTCGACAGAGGCGCGCTGAAGCTGACCGGGCGTTGCCTCCAGCTTCTTTTCCAGCCGTTCGAGCAGGGTAAAGGCGTCCGCGGTCGATCCGGCGAATCCGGCCACCACTTCCCTGCCGCCAGGTGCAAGGCGACGCACCTTCCGGGCCGTACCCTTGATCACGGTCTGGCCCAGCGAAACCTGCCCGTCACCGGCCACGACGACCTTGCCGCCCTTGCGGACGCCGATGATGGTGGTGCCGTGCCAGCCGGGAAAATCGTTGCTCATGAAGGCCTCCTTTGATTGGCCTCCATATGGTCCCCATCGACGGCCCCGGCAAGGGGGGCGGGGCGCCTGTGCGGCACCCCGCCATGTCAAATGGCCGGTCAGGCGACCTCGGTCTCGACCTCGATGTTGCCCTTCGTCGCGTTGGAATACGGGCAGATGAAGTGGCCGCGCTCGGCGATTTTCTCGGCCACGTCCTTGTCCACGCCCGGCATCGACACAACCAGTTTCACCTTCAGGCCGAACCCTCCGTCAGAGCGCGGGCCGATGCCCACGTGCGCGTTCACCGTGGCGTCGTCGGGGACGGTGCCCAGTTTCTCGCTTTGTGCCGCGAACCGCATCGCGCCTAGATAGCAGGCCGCGTAGCCAAGGGCGAAAAGCTCTTCGGGGTTGTGACCCGCGCCGGAGCCGCCAAGCTCTTTCGGGCTGGTCATGGTGACGGTCAGCATGCCCGACTTGAGAGAGGCGACACCGTTGCGGCCGCCGCCGGTGGCATGGGCTTCGGTCCAGTACTTCGTATCGACAGTCATCTGTGATTCCTTTCAGTCGCGTGCGATTAAATCGTGCACGATATATATGGCCGGGACGACCCTCTGTCAATCGCTTGCCAATGTATCGCGCACGACTTAATTTCAGGGGATGACACTCGCCCCTCACGACATGTTCTGTTTCTCGCTCTATTCCGCGACGCACGCCATGCAGCAGGCCTATCGCCCGCTGCTGGAGGAGATCGGCCTGACCTATCCCCAGTACCTCGTGATGAGCGCGCTCTGGACCGCGGAGAATCCGCCGAGCGTCAGCGGTATCGGGCGCGAGGTGCAGCTGGAGTCGAGCACGCTGACGCCCTTGCTGAAGCGTCTCGAAACGGCCGGCCTGATCGTCCGCCGCCGCAACCCGGAAGACGAACGGCAGCTTCAGGTGGACCTGACCGACGCAGGCCGCGCCCTTCAGGCGCGTGCAGCGCATATCCCGGCGTGTATCCTCGAAAAGACCGGGATGGACGTCGAGACGCTCCGCCGCCTCCAGGGAGAGATCCGGGACCTGACGCAGCGCCTGCGCACGGGCACCGGTGACGCCTGACCGTCAGACCAGCGTTCGCCGCCGTTTCCACCAGCCAAAGACGAACGGGACAACGGCACAGCCGGCAAGGAACAGTGCGATCAGGGCGAACTGGATCAGCTTTGACGTCTCGAACCGCTCGTCGATCCGCACGGTTTCCGGGTCGTCGCGCAGGTATGTGACGGGCACGACCCGCCCCGCCTCGATGTTGCGGTAGAAACCATGGGACACCTCGGCATCCGCCTCGATCTCTGACCCGCCATGTTGGAAACGGACCACGGCATAATAGTGTGTCACGGGCGGCTTCGGATGGCTTTGGGAGAGGCTCCGGGTGTAGCGGCCGACCAGTGACGCCTCACCCTTGATCCCGTCGCTGGTGAAGGCGGATCTGCGGTCGAAGGAGGTCCATAGGATCGCGCCCAGAACCAGCGCAAGAACCGGCACCGCGAACAGCAGCTCCCACGGCTTCTTTGCCTGGCTCATGGCCCGACGGCCCCGCGTCGTTCGGCCCGCGCGGTGCGTATGGCATAGGTGCTCAGCGCAAGCGCCGCGAGCAGGAGCAGCGGCCCGAGGATCAGCGCCCATGTTGCGGATGACCGAAGGCGGCCGGGGTCAAGCAGGTATTCCGGCCCGTCGCTGCCATCGACCACGTGCAGCGCCACGGTCTGCCCTTCGCTCAGCGTATTGAAGAACCGCCCCGAGACGTCCTCGAGGTGCGGGCCGGTCGGGGTGGAGACGAAGACGCGGAAGGTGGTGCTGGTGGACCCGCCCTGCTGGCGCTGCGATTTGTCCAGCCGGGTCACTGTGGCGTCGATGGTGCGGGCGCCGGCGAACCGTGCGGCATCATTCGACTGCGCGGTCCCGGCGAACAGCGCGGCGATCCCCGCCAGCGCAAGGAATACCGCAAGCCCGACGCCGCGCTTGATGGCGAGCCAGATCATCTTGTCCCTCCGGTTTTTCCCGAAGTCTGACCAGAAATGATTGTTGCGCCAAGTCCATGAACGGAAAAAGGCCCCGCGAGGGGGCCTTTCAAACCAGATAGAACCGGTTCCGATCAGATGGAATCTTCGATCCAGGATTTCAGCGCGGCCTTCGGCGCTGCGCCGGCGCGGTTCGAAATCGGCGCGCCGTCCTTGAAGATGAAGAGCGCCGGAATGCCGCGCACGCCCATGGCGGCGGCGGTGTTCGGGTTCTGGTCAACGTCGACCTTCACGACCTTCACCTTGCCGTCGAACTCTTCGGAAAGCTCTTCCAGGGCCGGGCCGATCTGCTTGCAGGGACCGCACCATTCGGCCCAGAAATCGACGACAACGGGGATGTCGGAATTCTTCACTTCGGCGTCGAAGGTGGTGTCGGATACGGCGACGGTGGCCATGGGAATCTCCTGTGGGTTGGGAGGCGGGCAGGGCAGCCCGGTCAGGTGCAGGAAGGTAGGCAGCGACTCAGGCAGCGTCAAGATGCTGTCGCGCGGGCGAGGGCTTGTGTCACAAGTTCGTGCGGGATCGGCATGTAGTGGTTGGTTGCCGTCCACAACAGCCCGGTTTCGATCTCCCGATCCGGATAAAGTTGAGCGAGCGCGGCGTGATAGACCGCCACCTGCCGCAGCAGGCCGTCTGGCGTTTCCTCTGGCGTCGCGGGGGTCGTGCGGTTGGTCTTGTAGTCGATGGCGACAACCCGGTCATGCGCCACGATCAACCGGTCAATGATACCGTGAATACGGCCCAGCGGTCCGAGGTCGGCAGTGATCGGCACCTCCGCCAGCGAGTCGGGTCCGAAGAAACCGGCGAAGGCGGGGTTTTCCAGAACCCTCAGCGCCTCGTCCATGATCTGCGGAAGCTGCTCGCGGATCAGGATGGTCTCCGGGTGGCCGGCGTATTGTTGGACAAGGCTTTCCCCAGCCGAGCGGCGATCTTCCGGTAGCAAGGGGGCGAGAACTTCGAGGAACGCGTGCAGTGCGGTGCCCCGGGCGGTCGCTACCTCTTCGGTGTCGCCCTCTGCACCGCCCAATGCCTTTGCGCCGCCAAGGTCGGACGGGGACCGGGTCTTCGGCAGCTCCTCCGGCGGTGCGATGGGCCGCAGGAGATGATCGGGCATCACGACCGCGTCGACCGACCGGGGTTCCGGGGCCGTCATCTCAAGATGTGACCAGTCGGTTCCGAGTGTCAGGCCCTCGCCGGACCCGAGGCCGCCGAAATCGAAGGCTTTTTGCACGGCGCCCGACTCCGTCATTCCGCGCCGCACCTTGTCGTACCACGCCTCCGGCTTGTCGGTGCCATCGCCCGCGGCAGCCACGATCAGCCACTTCTCGGCACGGGTCAGGGCGACGTAGAGCAGGCGGTCGCGTTCCTGTGCTTCCTTCACCTTCGCGGCCTCGACGGCGGCCTGCTGGCGCGGCGGCTGCGCGTTGGAGGTCTGCTTCCAGATCACACCGTCCGGGTCCGACAGGAGCTCTGCCTTGATCGAGGTGTCGGGCGCCGCGCAGTCGGGCAGGATAACGATGGGCGCCTCGAGGCCCTTCGCCCCGTGCACCGTCATGACCCGCAGGGTTTCGCCCGCGCTGTCCGGCGCCCGCTTGATCTGCAGGTCGTCCGACTGTGCCCATTGCAGGAAGCCGGTCAGTGTCGGCACGGCGGTCTGCTCGTAGGCCAGTGCCTGCTGGAGGAGCGCGTTGATCCCGTCCTCCGCCTCTTGGCCCAGCCGTCCGATCAGCAGGCGGCGGCCCTTGTGGCGGGTCAGGATGCGCTCGATCAGGTCATAGGGGCGCAGGAAGTCGGTCTGGCCGCGCAGGTCGTTCAGGACGGCCAGAACAGCCGGATGCGCGTCGCTGTCCCGAAGCGTCGGCCAGAGATATTTCGTCGTGCGCCGGTGGGCGAGCGTGAAGAGATCCTGTTCCGACAGGCCGAACAGCGGCGAGCGGAGCGCGGTGGCAAGGGACAGCGAATCCTCGGGCGTTTCGAGGAAGGACAGAAGCGCGATGATGTCCCGCACCGCGAGTTCGGCCATGACCTTCAGCCGGTCGGCGCCCGCGATCGGCAGGGCCTCCTGCTTGCAGGCGCGGATGATCTCCTTGAACAGCTGCGACCGGCGGCGGACGAGGATCAGGAAATCCCCCGCATGAACGGGCCGTGCACGGTATGTGCCGCTGTGGCCGTTCTCTTCCGGCAAGGGCGTCCCGGCGTCGATGGTCTGGCGGATGAAGCGGGCGATCCGCTGGGCGAGGATGACGGTGTGGTGCCGCGCCCCCTTGCGGTCCAGCGGCTGGTGCCACGGCCCGTCCTCGTCATCTTTGGTCTTGTCCACGACGGGCCATAGGTCGACCCGCCCCGGCATCTCCGACTTGAACGCGCGGTGCTTCTGGTCCGGGCTGAAGCCGGAGGCATCGGCCCCGTCGAAGGTGCTGTCCACCACCCGCAGGATCGGTTCTGCGGACCGGAAGCTGTATTCGAGCACCATCGCGTTCAGCGGCGCATCCGTGTTCATCAGCCGTTCGCGGAAGTCCTCGCGCATCCGGTCGAACTCGGACGGGTCGGCGCCCTGGAAGGAATAGATCGACTGCTTCTTGTCACCGACGACAAAGATGGTGCGCCGCGTCTCCCGCGCGCCTTCGCCCGACGTGAATTCGCGCGCCAGCCGTTCGATCACGTCCCACTGCACGGGCGAGGTGTCCTGCGCCTCGTCGACAAGGATGTGGTCGATGCCGCCGTCCAGCCGGTAGAGCACCCAGTCCGCCACACGTTCGTCCGACAAAAGGTCGCGGGCGCGGGTGATGAGGTCATCGAAATCGAGCCACCCGCGCCGCATCTTCGCCTCTTCGTAGGCGGGCACGAAGCGCGCGGCGAAGGCGGTCAGGGCAATGTCGCGGTCGGCGGCGGTCAGGGCCTTCTCCGTCTCGAGCGCCCCTTCGACGCGGGCGGCAAGCTGGTCGTAGGCCTCGCACAACTCGGGGGCGTTCTTGCGGGTGGTCTTCGTCGGAAAGCTCTTTCGGATCGTGCCGCCCTGCGTCAGGCAGATCTGCTTCAGCGCGGCAAGGGCCTGAGCGTCGTGGCCCTTGATCGACTGCAGCAAGGGCACCAGACCCTGCTCGGTCTTGCCGCCCGCCTTGAAATGCGGAACCAGCGCGGCGGCGAGATCCGTCTCGTTGCCGAGGAAGACCGACGCCAGAAGGGTGTCTTCGCTGTCGTCCGGCTTCAGCCCATAGGCGGCACGGATGGCATCAGGAGCGGGCGGATCGACGAAGACATCTCGCCGTGCACTGAGCGCGGCCAGCAGCTTGCCGGGATCGTCGCCCGAGATCCAGGGCGCGATGCCTTCCAGCAGACCCCGGTCGGGGCCGGAGGCTATCTGGTCGAGAATCTCGGCACGCAGCAGTTCGGCGGCACGGTCCTCCATCTCCTGGAACTGGGGGGAGACTCGCGCCTCCAGCGGGAAGCGGCGCAGGAGCGAGGCGCAGAAACTGTGGATCGTCTGGATGCGCAGGCCGCCCGGTGTCTCGATGGCGCGGGCAAAGAGGGTGCGCGCCTCCTGCAGGAAGGCATGGGAGGGCGTCGTCTCTACCCCGAGGCTTGCCAGTTCGTCGCGCAGTTCGGGTTCCGGCAGCATGGCCCAGGCGCCCAGCCGCTTGAACAGGCGGTTCTGCATCTCGGTCGCGGCGGCCTTCGTGTAGGTCAGGCAGAGGATGTGCGACGGGTCCACGCCTTCCAGCAGCAGCCGCGCCACACGGTCGGTCAGGACGCGCGTCTTGCCGGACCCCGCGTTTGCCGCCAGCCAGGTCGAGGCATCGGGGGCCGCGGCATCCACCTGCCGCTGTGTCGCCTCGTCCCTCATGTCAGCCTCAACAGGTCGGCGTCATCGGTCACGTCCCATTCGCCGAAGCGCGAGAGGTGGTCGTAATCCGCGATGTCGGTGTCCTTCATCAACGCGCGCCGGGCGGTGTAGCCCTTCTCCTCGTCCATGTAGGCGGCGATCAGGGCGCAGAACTCCTCCCACGTTTTTTCGGGCGGGCTGTCGGCCAGCGGCGCGGGGACCTCCTTCGGGTCGCCGGGCTTCAATTGTATATAGGTGGCTGCGGCGATGTAGCGGGGCGCGATGTTCGGGAAGGCGCCCTGCTGCAGCATCGCCGACTCCAGCAGAAGCTGCTTGTCGAAATAGAGCTGTTCCTTGGCGGAGGGCGCGCCGCCGGTCTTGTAGTCGTAGACATGCACGCCCGCATCCTGCGCGATGTCGATCCGGTCGGCCCGAGCCTTGAGCGTGAACCCCAGCGCCGAGATGGCGGCCGCACCCTCCGTCTCGAAGTTGTCGAGGTGCGGGGCGGCCCTTTGCCTGCGGTCCGCCTCGCTGTCGCAGAACCACGGCGCGAACCGCGCGACCCGCGCCTGCCAGAGTGCGCGAACGGTGGGAAACGGCACGTCGTCCAGCAGGACCCGGGCGATCTGCATGAGCCGGTCGGGCGTCAGGCGGTCGGGATCGGCCACGGTTTCGCGGATGAAGGTCTCGATCACCTCGTGGGTCACGACGCCGCGCATGAGGGCATCGGGCGCCTGCATCAACGGATCGAGGGCCTTCAGCCGCAGGATGTAGCGGGCGTAGATCGCGTAGGGGTCGCGCACGAGACGGCGGATCGACGTGACCCACAATTCCTGCGGACGGGTCTTCGCAGGCGGTGCGGGCGAGGGCCTGCGCGCCGGCTCCGCCACGATCGGGGTTTCGGCGGCGGTGGCCAGTGCGGTCCAGTGCGCACCACGTTGCCGCATCTCCTCCAGCGCCTTGGGACCGTTGCGATCCGGCAGGCCATTCAGGAGGTTGGTCAGCCGGTTGATCCAGCGTGACGGAACCGTCTCTGCCTCGTCGGATTTCAGCGACCTCGTCAGCCAGATCTCCGATGCGGCGGCGGCCTGCTGGAAGTCATGCGCGGACAGGCCGATCCGGCGTTCGGGCAGCAGAAGGCCCGCCTGCGCCCGCATGGAGCGGTTGAGCCACGGGTCGGCGGCGGGGCTTTCCGGCCACGCGCCTTCGTTCAGCCCGGCGAGGATCAGCAGGTCCGCGCCCATCACGCGTGCCTCGAGCGTGCCCCAGATCAGGATCTTTGGATGCGGAGCGTCGCGGTCGCGCACCTCCTCTCGGGACACCAGCGCCCCGAACAGATCGGCATAGTCGCGGGCGGTCATGTCGGTGCCATGCTCCGCCTCGACCTGCAGGGTCTCGGTCAGCGCGCGCAGCTTGCGGCCCGCGTTCTCGGCCCAGAGCGGCGCGGGATCGCCATCGGGCCCGGCCGTCAGCGCCTCCGCCAGCGCGAGATGCCGTTCGATCCACTCTGCCAGCGGCAGGGTGCCGGTCTGTTGGCGGCCGCAGAGTGTCGCGGCCCAGGCGCCCCACCTTTCCGAGTCCCGGGCCGTGGCCCAAGCGGTCAGCGTTTCGGCATCGGGATAGGGCAGGCCGGTCTTGCGGATGTGCAGTTCCAGTTCGCGCGTGGTCAGCAGATGCGGGCCGCGGTCCTGTCCGGCGTGGGTCAGCGGGTGTTTCAGCAGGCTCAGCAGCAGCTCTGCCGTCAACGGTGCGGTGAAGAGCTCGGCGACCAGCCGCAGAAGCCGTCCGGGCGGGGTCAGCTGCGCGGGCGTACCGGCGGAATCGTCAGGCAGGATGTTCCAGCGGTCGAGCGCGGATGTCACCTGCCGCGTCAGCATCCGGTCCGGGGTGATCAGCGCGGCGGTTGTCCCTTTCTCCGCCGCCTCCCGCAGCCGCAGCGCGATGGCAAGGGCCTCTTCACGCTGCGAGTTCGCCTCGAGCAGCGTGACACCCTCCATCGCCTGCGGCAGATCGGGCAGGTTCGGACCTTCGGAGAGCCACTGGTGCGTGACCGGTGCCGGGCGCATCGCGAGGGAGATCACCCGGTTCCGCGCCGCACTGGGCGGCTGCCCATCGGTCCAAGGCCGCACGTCCCCCGCTGTGATCTCCAGCTCCCGCATCAGTTTCGCGAACCTGTATTGCGGATGATCCTCGCTGGTCAGCGGATCTTCCAGCTTGGACCAGACGGCATCTGGCATGTCCGTGTCGAAGCCCGGCAGGACGATGGCGCCCTGCGGCAACTTTGCCACGGCTTTCATCAGTGCATGCGTCGTGCCGCGCGACCCTGTGGAGCCCGCGATGATGACCGGATGACGGGGCGGCTGTGCCTCCCACGCCTCCAGCCGCAGTTCCAGCGCCCTGCGGTTGAAGGCCTGCGCGTCCGGGGTCGCGTCCTTGTCGAAGTACTGCTGCACGATGTTTAAGAAGGTCAGCGCCCGCTGCCAGTGCCCCGATTGGTCGGTGACGTCGAGGTTGGCAACCGTTTCCGGCGACACGCCCTCGACATGCATCTCCTCCATCAGCGTGGCGAGGCTGTCGGACAGGTCGAACAGCGCGGACCGCGGGGCGAGGTCGGGCTGCGTTTCCAACAGGCGAGAGACGAGGCCCGTCAGTTCCAGCCTCCGGCGCAGCGGCGATACCGGCGCAGGCAGGGCGGCGCGTGTCAGCGGATCGGCCAGGTCGGTCAGCAGCCGGATGCGCGGCAAAAAGGAGACGGGCCCGGCGTCGAACAGGCTCCGCAGGCGGCGGCGCATCCGGTCCGTGGCAACGTAAAGCTCCACCCGGGCGATGGCCTCTGGCGGGCTGCCGTCCAGCCGCGCGCGCAGGCCGTCAATCAGGGCGGCAGGGAAATCCACGCCGGGGGGCAGGGCGAAGACGCGCGGCCCCGCGGCGTCGTCGGTAAAGAGGTCAGGCATTGGCGCGGTCCAGCATATCTTCGGCCAGCGCGATGCCCTCGGGATGACCCACGTCGCACCATGTGCCCGGATAGGCGATGCCGTGGAAGCGGCCCCGTGCGGCGGCATCCTCCCACAGGCGGTGCATGGAGAAGATGTCCTCCCCGATCCCCCGCAGCGCATCGGTCTTCACGATCTGTGCGCCGGTATAGACCATGTCGCCGGGCCGGGTGAGGGTTCCGTCCCCGGACAAGGCGAAGTCGCCGCCGCCCTTGCGCCCAACGGCACGGGCCAGCGGCACACAGAGCAGCAGGGCATCCATGCGCTCCGGCTGCCATGCGTCGGACAGCAGCGCCAACGGGTTGGGACCGGACCAGACCGCGTCGGTGTTCAGGGTGAAGACCGGCCCTTCGCCCAGCAGCGGCAGGGCGCGTTTCAACCCGCCGCCGGTGTCGAGGATGTCCGGCAGTTCGACGCTGACGTGGACGCCGGAACCGGCAAGATGCGCCTCGATCCGGTCCGCGTGGTAATGCGCGTTGACGACGCGCACCGGGACGTCGCGCGCCAGGTCCAGCGCATGATCCAGCAAGGCACGCCCGGCCACCTCGATCAGCGGTTTCGGGCGGTCCTTCGTCAGCGCGCCCATGCGCGTGCCGAATCCGGCGGCGAACAGCATTACTGCGTCGGGCATCGTGCCAGGAGTTCCTGAAGAAAGGCCGCGTTCGGTGCGGGCAGTTTGGCGATGATCGGCCGCATCGGTTCCAGAGCGGGGTGAAGCGACTGGATCTGGATATGCGACCAGCAGCGCGGAAGGAAGTCCAGGTAGCGGGTCTTGCCCTGCGTCACCGCAAGCCGCGCAAAGACCCCGAGGATGCGTAGGTTGCGTTGAACGCCCAGCACCGCATAGGCCGCGCGGAACGCCTGCGGATCGGTGCCGGTGGCGTCGATGTAGGCGTTCAGGCAGGCGGCTTCGGTCGCGGGCTGAACGTCGCGCCGCACGTCCCGGCAAAGCGAGGCGAGGTCATAGGCCGGATGCCCCGCCAACGCATCCTGGAAGTCGAGCAGCCCGACCCGCGCCGCGCCGGAGCGGCCTGGCAGCATCAGCAGGTTCTCTGCATGGAAGTCGCGCAGGACAAGCACACCCTCGGGTGCTGCGTATTCCCTCAGGATCGGCAGGAAGGTGTCCGTCGCCTCGGCGAGCAGGTCCGCCATCTGCGCGTAATGCGTGAACGTCAGGTCGATGGCACCGGCGAGGTGCTCCGGCGTGGCGACGGGCAGGGAGTCGGGCGCCGGGTACCCGTGCAGCCGTACCAATGCCCGCACCGCCGCAAGGTAAAGCGACGTCTCCGCTTCGGCGTCGCGGGCCAGCGTCGCGATCAGCCCGTCGCCGAGGTCCTCGAGCAGCAGCATCCCCGAGGTCTCGGCCAGCACCTTCGGCGCGGACAGGCCGAGGCTGTTCAGATGGCGGGCCAGCCGCGCAAAGAGGGCGGCATCGCCGTGCGGGTCCTGCATGAGGATCGCCGTTTCGTCACCGCGTGTCAGCCGTGCATAGTGGCGGGAGGACGCATCGCCGGCCATCGGATGCACGGTTGCGTCGCCCCAGCCGGCCTCTTCCAGGAAGTGATCGACCGGGTTTTCGCGCGCCTCCGTCTGTGCGCCGGCCCAGGCTGTCTTGAGCCGCTCGTCCCATTCCGGGTCGCTCCAGCCGATCGTCAGGGTGCGGGTGTCGTCATCGCCGACGGTGCGGAACGTCAGGTGCAGCGCCGAGGCCGGGGCGAGGTTCTGCAGCCGGTCGGGCCATTCGACAAGGCAGATCGCGTCCTCGAAGGCATCCAGCAGACCGAGTTCCACGATCTCCTGCGGGCCGGTCAGCCGGTACAGGTCGGCGTGCCAGAGAGGACCGCTGCGGGTGTCGTATTCCTGGACAAGGGTGAAGGTGGGGGAGGGCACGTCCTCCGGCGTCTCCAGCAGGGACTGCACGAGCGCACGTGCGAAATGGGTCTTGCCCGCGCCGATCCCGCCGGACAGCAACAGCACGTCGCCGGGCCGCAGGCGCGCGCCCAGCACACGGGCCAGAGCTTCGGTGGCGTCGGGCGTCGGCAGGGTCAGCCTGCGGTTTCGGGTGTCCTGAACGGTCATGGCGCGAGGATAGCCTTCGCGCCTGTCGCTGCAAGCGCGATCAGTCGCGCATGGCCGCCTCGCTGATCTTCAGGGACGCCGGTGCCCCCGCGACATGAGAGAACCGCACCATCGTCGCCCCCGAAGAAACCGGTTCGACCGCGCAATGCAGGTGCTCGCCATCGGTGGTGACAAGTTCGGCGTCCCAGCAGGCCCGTTCGCGCAGGGTCAGGACGAAATCGCGGATCTCCGACCAGATCGGGCTGGGCAGGCATCCCGCGCTCCAGTCCTTGGTGGCATCGACGATGGTGATCTCGGCGAAGGCGCTGTCGGGGTCGCAGTTCCAGCGGTCCCGATAGGCGGCGTTGGTGAAGGTCAGCACCCCCAGCCGCGAGAACACCGCCACCGCATCGTCGAACCGGTCCAGAACGGATTGCGTCATCTCAAGCTCCGACCGGAAGCGGCGCGTGAGAGAGATCTCGGCGCTGATGTCCTCGATCAGGAAGGCGACGGCGCCATCGGGATGTGGGCGCCCGGTGATCTTGTAGGTCAGGCCGGACGGCAGGTTCCACGTTTCCGCATACCGGTCCTCGCGCGCGGCCGAGACCACGTCATAGATCTTCTCCCGCCACGTGTTGTAGTTCTTCGGCTCCGGCATCATGCGGTTTTCGCGCATGTGGTCGAAGAACGACAGGAGGTTCGGCTTCGCCGACAGGAAGTCGACCGGCAGGTGGGTCAGGTCGACCAGCGCGGGGTTGAACAGCACCAGCCGTCTATCGCGGTCGAAGACGGCAAGGCCGATGGGCAGGTGCGCGAATGTCTTGGTCAGGGTCTGCACGAAGTTGCGCTGCGCCATCTCGGCCTCGACGAGGTTGTTGATCGACGACGCGTAGTGCAGCCAGGACGTGCCGACGGGCCGCGAGATGACCTCGTACCAGAGCGCCTCGCCGGTGCGGGTCCGCAGGCTGACGCGATCCGTCTGCACCGTGCGCTTGATCGGCAGCGGCAGGTCGAAGGGGCATTCGTCCTCGTCAACCGCGCCGGTGTCCGCCTTCAGGGTCTCGAACGCCTCGTTGGCCCAGGTGAGCGCGCCGTCCTCCGTCTGCCAGATCGGGTAGGGGGCATTGTCGCAGATCTGGCGCATCATCTGGTGATCCGCGTCCAGCACTGCCGCCCGGAACAGGAGAGCGGGTCCGCTGTGTGGCGTGGACAGGCTGACGCGCAGGTTCCGCCCCGAAGGCACTGCATCCAGCCGTGCATCGGCCAGCAACTCGGAGCTCCACGTCCGTTCGACGTCGGGCGGATCGGCGGGCAGTTGCGGGAACCCCGGCAGCAGGTGTGCGCGCAGGTCCTGCCATGTGACGCCGTGCAGGTTGGAGCGGTCGAAAAGGTGGAGCGCATCCGGCGTGTGGTCGATGACAACACCGTTCCGGAACAGGATGACGGTGTCGATCTGCGGCCGCCCGAACCTCAGACGCGCATCTTCACGGCGTTTCGAGACGAGATAAACGAACAGCGCTGCAAATGCAGCGGCCCCGCCTCCTGCGCCGATGGCAAGAACCATGTAGTCCTCCAAACCGCTTCCCCCGCCTTGCGAACCAGACATGACACACCCGGGATAAACCTAGCTTCAGCTTAGTTAACGACCGGTTAAACGATTGCAGTGAGGACCCTAGCCGCTGATGAGCTGGTTCTCCCCCAGCGGCGTGCCTCGGCTGGCCGGGTCCGGGACGATCTTGGCGCGCGGCCAGATGACCTCCACGATGGCCCCGGTCGGCTGTCCGGTCTCGGTCATCGGCGCGTAGGGATCGGACGCATTGGCAAAGCTGAGCTCCGCCCCCGACCGTTCCAGAAGGGTCTTGGCGATGAACAGTCCCAGGCCCATGCCCTCGTATTCCGGCCGTGCCCGTCGGTCCGCGTCGGACCGGCGGCGGCGCATGAAGGGGTCGCCGATGCGCCCGATCACCTGCGGCGGGAAGCCCCGGCCGTCGTCGAGAATGCGGATGGAGATCAGGTCGTCGGTCCACATCGCCTCCACCCAGACGGTCGTCCGGGCGAAATCGACGGCGTTCTGCACGAGGTTGCGCAGGCCATGGATGATCTCGGGGCGGCGCAGGATCTGAGGCGGATTGTACTCTCCGCCCGGGCCGGGGCCGTCCTCGATCAGGATCTCCTTGCCGCGGTCCTGATGCGGCTCGGCGGCTTCGCGGATGACCTCGACAATCGGCGCCTGCCGCATGTGCAGGTCGTCCTTCCCGGCGCGGCCCATGCTGCGCAGGATGTCCCGGCAGCGGTCCGCCTGGCTGCGGATCAGCAGCGCGTCTTCCTTTAGGTCCGGGAAATCGTCCAGCTCCTCCGCCAGTTCCGACGACGTCAGCTTGATCGTCGCCAGCGGCGTGCCCAGCTCATGCGCCGCCGCCGCCACCACACCGCCGAGGTCGTTCAGCTTCTGCGCGCGGGCCAGCGCCATCTGCGTGGCTGTCAGCGCGTCGGACATGGAGTTCATCTCGCGCGTGATGCGGCGCGTGTAGGCGGACAGGAACACAAGCGCGATCATGATAGCCACCCACTGACCGTAGACGAACACGTCCGGTATGCGGAGGATGAAACCCTCTTCGGTCCGTAGCGGCAGGTGCCAGAACACCATTCCCGTCACCAGCACCATCGCCGTCAGCATCAGCGTAATTGTCGACCTGAGGCTCAGCACCGTGGCCGAAATCGTCACCGGCCCCAGCACCAAGAGCGAGAACGGGTTGTGCAGCCCCCCGGTCAGGTACAGCAGGAAGCACAGCTGCAGCAGGTCGAACATCACCATCAGGAAGTTCTCGGTCTCCGACAGGCGCTTGCTTTCGGGGAAGACGAAGATGGCGACGAGGTTGCCGACGACCGATGTGCCGACGGCGAGGTAGGCCAGCCCAAGCTCGAGCTGGAGGTTGTATAGCCGTTGCGCGATCGTGATCGCTGCAAGCTGGCCAAGGATGGCGACCCAGCGTAACAGGATCATCGTGCGGAGACGGATCCAGTTGCTGCGCTGCTCTTCGCCGATCAGACCGAGTTCAGTTGTGCTCATTGGGATTGTTTCGTCTGTCGCGCTTGGTTAGGCAAGTGTTGGATGACATTCCGCAAACAATATGTGTTCCGCCGAGGAGAGTGCCCATGACCCGAACCTTGTCCTATGCCGCGATCGGCGCGGTCGTCGTTTTGCTGGGTGGCACCTTCGCGGCCTCCGCCGGCTGGCTTGACGGCTTGTTCGGCGGCAGCTCGGATGACGTGTACGCCGACTGCCGGGAAGGGGCTGTTGCGGGCGACATCGGCGGACCTTTCGAACTGGTGGACAAGGACGGCAACACGGTGACCGACGCGGACGTCATCACCGAGCCGGCGCTGGTCTACTTCGGCTACACCTTCTGCCCCGATGTCTGCCCCTTCGACACGGCGCGCAACGCGGATGCGGTCGACCTGCTGGCGGACCGCGGGATGAGCGTCACGCCGGTCTTCATCACCATCGACCCTGAGCGGGACACGCCCGAAGCGGTCGGCGAGTTCGCCTCCAACCTGCATCCGAAGATGGTCGGGCTGACGGGCTCTGCCGAGCAGATCAAGGCCGCCAGCCAGGCCTATCGCACTTACTACAAGAAGCAGGACGGCGATCCGGACTACTACCTCGTGGACCACTCCACCTTCACGTACCTCGTTCTGCCGGGGGCTGGGTTTGTCGACTACTTCCGCCGCGAGGTCACGCCGGAACAGATGGCAGACCGTGTCGCCTGCTTCATAGAAGCCACTTGACAGCGGCAAGTGGTAGCGTTTGACCCCACCAGTAGGCGTGGTTAATAGTGATCCCCACGGCAGCGCAGCGGGAGACAGGCCTTGGCAGAACGCGACATAGACGACCTGGGCGACGACAAGTCCCTGCTGCTCGTTGACGACGACGAACCGTTCCTGAGGCGCCTGGCCAAGGCCA
The DNA here is from genome assembly GCF_030126985.1 of Sagittula sp. MA-2. Taxonomy (GTDB): domain Bacteria; phylum Pseudomonadota; class Alphaproteobacteria; order Rhodobacterales; family Rhodobacteraceae; genus Sagittula. The sequence continues at coordinate 4,465,656 of NZ_CP126145.1, forward strand.
TGGAAAAACGTGGTTTCGAGGTCGAGATGGCAGGCTCTGTCGCGGCGGGATCGGCCATCGCCACGGCGCGGCCCCCGGCCTACGCGGTCGTCGACCTGCGGCTTGAGGACGGCAACGGACTGGACGTGGTGGAGGTGCTGCGCGAGAAGCGGCCCGATTCGCGGATCGTTGTCCTGACGGGCTATGGCGCCATTGCGACGGCGGTCGCCGCGGTCAAGATCGGTGCCACGGATTACCTGTCGAAACCGGCGGATGCGACCGACATCACCAATGCGCTTCTGTCGAAGGGCGACGAACTTCCGCCGCCACCGGAGAACCCGATGAGCGCCGACCGCGTGCGGTGGGAGCACATCCAGAGGGTTTACGAGCTGTGCGACCGCAACGTGTCCGAGACCGCCCGGCGGTTGAACATGCACCGGCGCACCCTGCAGCGGATCCTCGCGAAGCGGTCGCCGCGCTGAGCGACAGCTCGTAGGGCGGGGCTGTGCGCCGCCCGTCCCGAGGTCACAGCAGGCTGATGCGGGACCGGGCGGAGACCGCCTCGTCCTCCAGCGTTTCGATCGACATGATGTGCCAGTCGAGCCCGGTCTGTCCCTTGGCACCGGCATCCTTCAGCGCCAGTTTTGCCGCGCGCGCCTGTTCCGCCGACATCGACAGTGCTTGGGCCACCTCTGCACGGGCGGCCTGGATCTCGGCCATTCGCTCGGCGTAGGCCTTGTCCGAAATCTCTCCCGCCGCGTGCGCTGCCTTCAGGTCGGCGATTTCCTGGTTCTGCGTCTCCAGCAGGGCCGGCATCGTCTCTGTCAGCGTGGCCATCTGCTTCTGCGCCCCGGAAATCGCCGGGGTCACGCGCGACAGGGACACGAGTTCGACCCTTTCCCTCACCTTCCTCTGCCCGACGGCGTTGCCCACCACGGCCCCTGCGGCACCGCCGGCCAGCGCGCCCACCAGACACTTGCCGCCTTCCGAAGCCGACACCACGGCCAGGCCGCAGCCGGCGGCTGCGCCGATGGCCGCGCCCTGCATCGTCGTGCGGCGCAGGATGTCCTTGGTCATCTGGTCCAGCGCCCGCGCCTGTTCGACCATCGCGTCGTCCGCCCCGTCCTGCGTCGCCGTGAAGGAGAGCGCCGATGCGTTGCGGCTGACCGACGGCATCTGACCGCATGCGGCTACACTCATGACGATGACGGACAGGACGAGGATCTTTGCAGGCAACACGGTTACACTCCTTGAGGTATCGAAACAATGCGGGGCCTGGGCCGCGCTTTGTTCGCTATTTCAGGGAAATGGGGCCAGATTTTGACAAAGTGATCCCAATTGAACGGCGTTCTAGGAATGCGCGGCAATCAGAGCGGGTATCGCTTCACGATCCGGTCGACCACGCTGCCGTCCTTCCGGGTCACGTCCCCGGGGATCACATAGTCGTCCGCAAACCCCATGTGGCCGTAATACCCGAGGCCGGAGTCGTTGTCGGAGGTGATCCGCGCGAGGATCGCCACCCCGCCCCGCGCCCGGCAGGCGGCCAGTGTGGCATTGAACAACGCCCTGCCCGCGCCTTTGACCGGAGCGCGACGGTCGGTAAAACTGCCGATGGAATAGAGCCCGTCGCCAATATTGAACACGTTCTGGAATCCGACGATGCGGCTGGAGGTCTCGACCACGGTGCTGATGGCGGGGCCGTCGATGAATTCCTCGGTAAAGCTCTGTTCGGTGAACGGTTCCTCGTAGGCGGTCGTGCCCCCCTGCGCGATGGTGAAGTTCACGATCTCCATACAGGCGGACATGTCGTCGGCGGTCATCGGTCGGGTCTTCAGCATCAGAGCATGTCCATCAGGCTGGCGTGGCGCGCGGTGAAATCGTGCCGTGCATCGACGGGCGGGCGCAGGCGGATCGACAGGTCGGCGATCATGTCGAGATCGGGCGCGCCGAAGAAACGGTCTGCCTCGGCACGGGTGAAGCCGGCGATTTGCGTCGCCTCCATCCAGGCCGAGATCCGGTCGGCCTTCTTGATCTGCTTCTTCAGCCGCGCGGGCGTGACGGCGGGCAGGCCGAACCGGATGTGGATCGCTGCCGACAACCGCTTGTCCAGTTCCTCGTAGCCGGGACCGACCGCCGCCTTCACCGGGCTGATCATGTCGCCGATCACGTACTCCGGCGCGTCGTGTAACAGTGCCGTCAGCCGTTCGGTTGCGCTGGCCTTCGGACACAGGCGGCCAAAGAGTTCCTCCACCAGCAGCGAATGTTCGGCCACGGAATAGGCATAGTCGCCATGGGTCTGGCCGTTCCAGCGGGCCACGAAGGCCAGCCCGTGCGCGATATCTTCGACCTCGATGTCCATGGGGGTCGGGTCCAGCAGGTCGAGCCTGCGTCCGGACAACATCCGTTGCCACGCGCGAGGGGGTTTGGCCATGACGTCTCCGGTGTCCTGTCCTGTGCGCCCTTTGGTTAAGGTTTCGCGGCGGCGGTGTAAATCGGGGGTACTTCGCGGGCAACCGCGCCTGATGAAAGGACTTCTTAACCGCGTTCAGCCTATGCGCGGTACAAGCGCATTGTGTGGCATCCGTCAGGATGGTACCTGCGCCGGGAGGAATTTGGCCCGGTTCCGGGTCGCTCACAGGATGCAGAGGAACTGCAATGTCGCAAGATTACATCGTCAAGGACATTTCGCTGGCCGCCTTCGGTCGCAAGGAACTGGATATCGCCGAGACCGAGATGCCGGGCCTGATGGCCCTTCGCGAGGAATACGGCGAGGCGAAGCCGCTTGCGGGTGCGCGCATCGTCGGTTCGCTGCACATGACCATCCAGACTGCCGTCCTGATCGAGACGCTCGTGGCGCTTGGCGCCGACGTCCGCTGGGCATCCTGCAACATCTTCTCGACCCAGGACCACGCCGCGGCCGCGATCGCGGAGGCGGGTATCCCCGTCTTCGCCATCAAGGGCCAGTCGCTGGAAGAACACTGGGATTACCTCGACAAGTCCTTCCTCTTCCCGGAAGGCGCGAACATGATCCTCGACGACGGCGGCGACGCGACGCTCTACGTCCTGCTCGGCGCCCGTGCCGAGGCCGGTGAGGACATCATCCCCGTCCCGCAGTCCGAGGAAGAGGCCGTCATCAAGGCGCAGATCAAGAAGCGGATGGAAGCGTCCCCGGGGTGGTTCACCAAGGTGCGCGACGCGATCCAGGGCGTGTCCGAGGAAACCACCACCGGCGTCCACCGCCTGTACGAGCTGCAGAAGGAAGGGCGTCTGCCGTTCCCGGCGATCAACGTGAACGACTCCGTCACCAAGTCGAAGTTCGACAACAAGTATGGCTGCAAGGAATCGCTGGTCGACGGCATCCGCCGCGCCACCGACACGATGATGGCCGGCAAGGTGGCAGTTGTCTGCGGCTACGGTGACGTGGGCAAGGGCTCTGCCGCCTCGCTGCGCGGCGCGGGCGCCCGCGTGAAGGTCACGGAGGCCGACCCGATCTGCGCGCTTCAGGCTGCCATGGACGGGTTCGAGGTCGTGCTGCTTGAAGACGTCGTCGACAGCGCCGACATCTTCATCACCACCACCGGCAACAAGGACGTGATCCGCATCGAGCACATGCGCGAGATGAAGGACATGGCCATCGTCGGCAACATCGGCCACTTCGACAACGAGATCCAGGTCGCCGCGCTGAAGAACCACAAGTGGACCAACATCAAGGAACAGGTGGACATGATCGAGATGCCCTCGGGCAATCGTCTGATCCTGCTGTCCGAGGGACGCCTGCTGAACCTCGGCAACGCCACCGGGCACCCGTCCTTCGTGATGTCGGCCTCCTTCACCAACCAGGTGCTGGCGCAGATCGAGCTGTGGAAGAACGGCGACAGCTACAAGCCGGGCGTCTACATCCTGCCCAAGCACCTCGACGAGAAGGTGGCGCGCCTGCACCTCGGCCGGATCGGCGTCAAGCTGACCCAGCTTTCGGCGGAACAGGCGGCCTACATCGGTGTGAAACCGGAAGGCCCGTTCAAGCCGGAACACTACCGCTACTGACGGCGGGCAGCGGGGCGGAGAATCTCCGCCCTACATCCTGTTGCACCATTTGGAGGCCGCGTCGCGACGCGCCCAGCCTTTGTGTTCCGTGGCGGATCGGGAGCGGTTTCCAACGGTGCATGACCGCGTTTAGGGTGAAGCCGCGGAACGGGACAGGGGGCGGCACATGCGGATCATCGTTTACGGATTGGGCGCCATAGGCGGATGCGTCGCCGGGCTGCTGGCGCGGTCGGGGACAGAGGTCATCGGCATCGCGCGCGGCGCCATGCTCGACGCGGTCCGGGCGGACGGCCTCTGGCTGAAAGGCCATGACCTGGACGAAGCCGTGCCCCTGACCGTGGTCGGCCATCCGACCGAGATCGTCTTCCGCAATGGCGACATGATCCTGATGTGCATGAAGGCGCAGCACATGGCGGGCGCGCTGGAGGATCTGCGCGCAGCGGGTGCCGCCGATCAGCCGCTGTTCTGCCTGCAGAACGGTGTCGTCAACGAGGACATGGCGCTGCGGCTTTTCCCCAAGGTCCATGGCGTCATGGTCTGGATGCCCGCGACCTACATCGATCCCGGGCGCGTGCTCTGCTTTGCCGCTCCGAAGTTCGGAGTGTTCGAGACCGGGCTTTTCCCCGGCGGGCTGGATGCGGATGACGAGCGGTTCGTGGACGCCTTCGACGCGGCGGGCATGGCCGGGTTCACGCATCCGAAGGTGATGGCATCGAAGTACGGCAAGCTGCTGATGAACCTCGAAAACATCCTGAACGCGGCGATGGGGCCGGAGGCGGAAAAGGGCCCGCTTCCCGATCTGATGCGGAAGGAGGCGCTGGCCGTCCTCGACGCTGCCGGGATCGCGTGGGAGGACCGCGCCCAACTTGTGCCGGAACGGCGGGGGCTGGCGCAGATTTCCGACCTTCCGGGCGAGGCGCGGTCCGGCAGCTCCTCGGCGCAGAGCCTGCTGCGCGGCGCCGGGTCGATCGAGACGGATTACCTGAACGGCGAGATCACCCGCCTTGGCCGGCTACATGGCGTGCGGACGCCCGCCAACGCCGCGATGCAGCGGGTGGGGGCGCGTATGGTCCGCGACGGGTTGCGGCCTGGGGACCTGACCCTGGCCGACCTGATGGCCGAGGTCGGCAACACGGTGTGAGATCAGGCGCGGCGCTCTTGCGGCACCGTGTCCAGCCAGCGGCCGATCATTTCCAGCAGTTCGATCCTGCGGACGGGCTTAGCCAGGAAATCGGACATGCCCGCTTCGAGGCAGGCGGCCCGATCCTCTGCCATGGCATTGGCGGTCAGTGCGATGATCGGTACGCCGGACGCGCCCGAGGCCTCCTCAATTTCGCGCATGCGGCGGGTGGCCTCGTAGCCGTTCATCACCGGCATGGAGACGTCCATCAGGACGATGTCCGGCGGGTCGTTGATGTAGCTGGTCACGGCCTCTGCCCCATTGGCGGCGATCCGGAGCGTCACGCCGGTTCCGGCCAGCAGCTTGCGGATCACGAGCTGGTTGGTGGCGTTGTCCTCGGCCAGGAGAATGCGGCGCGCAGAGAAATCCGGCACGCGGGCGGTGGCCCGTGGCGGGACGGGCGACTTGCCCGTCTGAAGCGGGCTTTGGGTGCGGCACAGTTCGCTGGCCAACGTCTCCTGCAAGAGCGGTTTGCGCAGGGCGCCGACGAACCCCTGCTCCTCCAGCGTTTCCATCGGGACATCCCGGTCCGCGCGAAGCATCAGCAGGCAGCCCGGGCTTTCCGATCCGAGCGATCGGCGCAGCGCGTCGGCCAGCGCCGTGGCCGTCATGTCGGGCAGTTCGTCGGACAGGAGCGCAAGTTTGAAGATCGTGCCCTGCTGCGCGTAGGTCCGGGCGAGCGAAAGGGCCTCTTCCCCGTTGCGGGCCACCACCGGGCGCAGGCCCATGCCGCCCAGAACCGTGCGAAGGGCCGCACATGTGACTGCCGATGCATCGGTCAGGAGGATGCGTTTGCCCGACAGGTCGCGCCGGGCCATCCGCCAGAACGCAACCTTGCCCGGCGGGGCGTCGGCCCCGGGAAGCGGCAGGCGCAATTCGAAGACGGAGCCCACACCGGGGCGCGACCGGGCGGACAGGCTTCCTCCCATCAGCCGGACCAGCCGGAGCGAGATCGCCAGCCCAAGGCCGGTCCCGTCGTACCGGCGCGTGTGGGTGCTGTCGATCTGGGAGAACTCCTCGAAGATGTGGTCCAGCTTGTCCTCGGCGATGCCGACACCGGTGTCCGTCACCTTCACGACGATCTGGCCGTCCTCCGACCTGTTCAGCCAGATGTGCACGTGGCCCATGGCGGTGAACTTGACCGCGTTGCCGATGACGTTCAGGAGGCATTGCCGCAGGCGTGTGCTGTCGCCCATGACCATCAGCGGCATTTCCAGAACCGACTCCACGCAGATCTCGACCCCCTTGGCCGCCGCAGCCGGAGAGAACAGCGTGGCCACCTCCTCCACCAGCTTGATCGGGTCGAAGGGTTCGGAATGCACCAGCATCTTGCCGGCCTCGATCTTCGAGAAGTCGAGGATGTCGTTGATGATCGCCAGAAGCGCCACGGCAGACGAGGAGATAGTCGAAGTCATGGAGCGCTGCTCGGGGTTCAGCGTGCCCTGTTCCAGCAGTTCGGACATGGCGATGATGCCGTTCATCGGGGTCCGTATCTCGTGGCTCATGTTTGCAAGGAAGGCGGACTTGATGCGCTCCGCCTCCTCCGCGCGCTTGCGGGCGTGGTCGAGACCGGCAGCTGTCTTCTTCAGCTGCACCCAGTAAAAAAGCCCGGTGGCGACCGGGATCAGCATGGTGGTCGAGATCAGAAGCGCGACGCTCAGCACGAGGTGGCTGTAGAGTTTCGCGATGGCGTCGGACGCGCGCGTGATGTCGATGTAGACCTCGTAGACGCCGCGGATTTCGCCATTGAAGCGGACCGGGCTATAGATCTCGGCGTAGCGTCTGGCGGCGCTGTCGGAGGCGACGATTTCCGTCACGGCCTTTCCGGTCCGCAGCACCTTCCCGGCATTCGACCCTGCATCGGTCTTGTGGGGCAGGCGGGTAGGTCCGTTCAGGGAAAACACCGGCTGGCCCCGGCTGTCGAATATCCGGAACTCCAGCACCCCTTCGTCGCGAGCCATCTGCCAGAGGCGGTCGCGGGCCATGGGGGCGGGCGGACTCCCGTCCAGCAGGGCACGCAGGCCCGTGTACTCTCCCTCTGCATGGTGCAGCCAGATGGAGGCCCGTTCCTCCGCGCGTGAGACGAGGTCCTGCCGGGCGGCGTCGAGCGCCAGCCGGTTGCCCAGCCAGAGGCTGATCGCCAGCGCGAAGACACAGGCAGAAACGATGTAGACGATGCGGTGCATGCGGTCCTGCGGGCCGTGGGCGGTTGCGCCCTCGATACCGCAGGCCGATTAAGACCTGCTGAACCGCTTCAGCCCACCAGCCGGGAGACGAACCCCTCGCGCAGCACGGCCGGGTCGTAGGCTTTCCGCGAAAAGACTTCCTCGACCATGGGCTCGAAGTGGTCCAGCGGCAGAGTGTCGTAGTCCGGGTCGAAGGACGACTGGTCCCAGCGCTCGCAGAACTCGGCGCAATTGTCGAAACAGGGATGATCCCGGAACCGGTCGCGGGCGTTGCGGTCCCAGCCGTAGTGGTGCGCGTAGTACAGCATCTGGAAGATGCCGTGATGCTCCACCACCCAGGCCACGTCCCAGCGCACGAAGGGGCGGATGACCTCGGCTGACATGCGGTCGTGGTTCTGCGGGGCAAGGCCGTCGCCGATGTCGTGCAGCAGGGCGCCCACGATCCAGTCGAGGTCGGCGCCGTCCCGTTCCGCCCGCGTCGCGGATTGCAGGCCGTGTTCCAGACGTGTGATCCGGTAGCCCTCCAGCGTGACCTCTCCGGCGCGGCGCAGCTCTCCAAGCACGCGGTCGGCGGTCAGCGCGAGGAAGGGCTTCTCCTTCTCCTCCAGCAAGAGATAGTCCTCGCGCGTTCCGTCCTTCATCTGCGTGAAGGTGACGGTACGGGTATCGGTCATCTGCGGCTTCCTTCTGTGACAGGGCCGATGCTGGCAGCGTTTCGGGCGGCGGGCCAGCGGATTTTGGGCCAAGGCACTCGGATCCTCCTCGGGTCATTTTCCTTGCCTGCCCGACCGGAACGGTTAACCATGCCCGGCACGGTCGCGAGGGCCGAGAATTCAAGCAAAGTGCGCACAATGCGCCGGGAACGAGGGAGCCTGCTGTCATGGGAAAACGTGACGAACTGATTCAGAAATACGCCGAGGATCTGCGCACAAAATGCGGGATGGAGCCGGACATGGACCTCCTGACCAAGGTGACCATCGGCTGCGGGCCGTCGATCTACAACGCCGATTCCTCCACCGTGGCCTCCAGCCAGCCGGGCGAGCTCGAGACGGTGAAGGACAACTTCCTCGTCAAGAAGCTTGGCCTGAGCGACAGCCCCGACCTGATGGAAGCCATCAATCAGGTGATCGAGACCTACGGCAAGTCCGAGCGCAACAAGTACCGGGCCGTGGTCTACTACATGCTCACCAAGCATTTCGGCAAGGAAGCCGTCTACGGCTGAGCCGGAACGCCTTTGCCTCTGACGCCGCCGCGTGAAACCGGCGGCGTCCGTCATGTCCGATCGGCTTGGGTTTGCCAAAAATTGCCGGGACATCTCGATTGCGGCAGCGGTCGCCCGACGCTAGGGTTTCCGTGACATCTGGCCAGAATGGCTGGACCCCAATCCGGTTTCACGTGTGGTGCGTAGGGAGCACGTGGGTGAGAGGGGGGTCCGGCTCGTCCGGCCCCCCGTTTCTTTTCAACTAGGCTTTGCCGGTCAGAAAAGGCTCAGCACGATCCCCATGATCGTGCAGGCCAGCGTCGCGTAGCCGCCGTCGATCAGGGTCAGCTTTCGGTCCCGCATCGCGTACATGTTGTTCAGGGCGATCCATGGCGTGATGAAGAACAGGCCGATCCCCAGTCCGCCGACAAGACCGGCGCCGAGTGTCTCTATCCCGCTCAGCACGAAGACGTGGCGCATCATGCCCGCCACAACCAGTTGCATAACGAAACCCAGCCCGTATATGACCGCGGGCGATCCGCCGCCCTTTGGTCTGCCGCTCTCGTCCGTCGGGAGGCCGGTGGCCCTGAGCCACGGCTTCGACAGGACGTTGTACCAGACCGCCCCGGCGATGAACGCCGCGACCGTGGCGCAGATGACGCTGAAAAGGTCCATCATCCGATCATTCCCTCAAGTAGAGTGCAGAACCGTTTTGGCTACATCCAGAATTGCGACCTGCCAGGCGCTGTCAACGCTGATCTGCGCGCGCTTCCGGACAGTCGGTCACGCCCCACAACGCAAAGAAGTCTTTACTACTGCAACCAGAGATAGATAGTGGGCGGATCGGTGTGTGTGTCTCTTGTTGGCGTCAGCTCTTGCTGGCGCCCGGTTGAAAGTGAGGTTGGTATGCTTTCGTTGGAAAAATTCCCAATTCAGGGGTTGGCGGTCATCCGGTGCGAAGGGGCGCTGACCCGAGCCGATGTGTTCGATTGCATCGAAGCGGCGTTCCTTGGCCAGCAGGATCTTCGACGCAACGCCGTGTTCTTCGATCTCTCCGGCATGACGCGCGCCGATATCACCTTCGTCGACTGGCTGGAGGTGTCGCAGCGCCTTCAGGACATCAACGAAGGGGTGCGCCGGGCGCCCGTCAGGGTCGCGGTCTTTGCGCCGGGCGCGCTGGCCTTCGGCGTCGGGCGGATGTGCCAGCAGCTGGTCGAGCTCTGTGCGCCGTACGAATTCTGCGTCACGCGGGTCAGGTCGGTGGCGCTTGCCTTTCTCGACCTGAGTGAACTGCCCGCAGCGCCGGAGCCGGAAACCGGGCTGAACGCGATGCTCCGGCGGCTGAGCCCGGGATGGCGGGCCGCTCTTGCCCAGGGCGGGGGCGCCTCCAAACCCGACACCGTCTGAAACGGGCCGCAGCTGTCAGCCGGTCTTGCCGCCCATGGCGCAGATCACGTCCCACTCCGCGGCGGTCACCGGCTGCACGGACAGCCGCGAGTTCCGGACCAGAACCATGTCTGCCAGCCGCGGCTCCGCCTTGATCTCGTCGAGCGTGACCGGCCTCGGCAGGGGCTCCACCGCCTTGATGTCCACGCACTCCCATCGGTCGTCATCGGTGGTGCTGTCGGGATGTGCGGGCGCGCTGACCTCGACGATGCCGACGATCTCCCGGTCTTTCTGGGAGTGGTAGAAGAACCCGAGATCGCCCGGCGTCATCTCCCGCATGAAGTTGCGGGCCTGGTAGTTGCGCACGCCGTCCCATTCCTCGCCCGCGTCGCCCTTGGCCACCTGGTCGTCCCACGACCAGGTGGAGGGCTCTGACTTGAACAGCCAGAACTTCATCCGATCACCTTTTTCCAGGCGGTCAGGGTGACGTTCTCGAACAGCCCGGCCTTTGCGTAGGGATCGGAGTCGGCCCAGGCGCGGGCGCTGGCCATGTCCTCGACGTCGAGGATCACCAGCGAACCGGCCATCTCGCCGGCCTCGTCCAGCAGAGGACCGGCCTGCGTCACGACACCCGTCGCCTCGATATAGGCGAGGTGGGCATCACGGTTGTCCTTGCGGGTCTGGAGGTGGCCGGGCTTGTCCCGGGCCATGAGTGCAATGAGCATCGTCATTCTTCCTTGAGTGGTCGTGAAAGCAGGTCGTCCATCGCCTCGCGCACCGTCAGGGCACCGGTGGTCAGGCGCGCGGTCACGGTGGCGATGGGGGCACAAAGACCCTTGTCGTCGGCCAGCCGCGCGGCGGCCCGGGCGGTGGCGGCCCCTTCGACCGTGATCTCGGGATCGAAGGCCTCGCCCCGGCCAAGCGACAGGCCGTAGCGGTAGTTCCGCGACAGGTCGGACGTGCAGGTCAGCGTCAGGTCGCCAAGACCGGAGAGCCCGGACAGCGTCTCGGGCCTGGCACCGAGCTGTTCGGCAAGGCGCATCATCTCGGCGAAGCCGCGCGTCATCAGCGCGGCGCGGGCGCTGTCGCCCAGCCCCGCACCGATGCAGGCGCCGCAGGCAATGGCGATCACGTTCTTCAGCGCCCCGCCCAACTCGGCCCCGGTCACGTCGGTGGTGCGGTAAAGCCGCAGGGACGAGGTAGAGAGCTGGTGCTGGAGCGTTTGACCGATGGTCTCGTCGGAACAGGCCAGTGTCAGCGCGGTCGGCAGCCCCTTGGCGATGTCGGCGGCAAAGCTCGGGCCGGTGAGGACGGCAGGGACCAGGCCGGGTTTCACCTTCCGCGCGGCATCCGACACACCCAGCCCTGTTTCGAGGTCGATGCCCTTGCAGCACAGCACAAGGGCGCGATCGTCCAGCGGGCTGTCGATGCGCTCCAGAACGCTGCGCAGGGTCTGCGTCGGCACGCTCACCAGGACGGTTTCCGCGCTTGCCGCGGCGTTGAGGTCGGTGGTCGCGCTGACGATCTCGGGAAGCTGCACACCCGGCAGGCGCGGGCTCTCCCGGTGGTCGCGGATGCGCGACACGGCATAGGGATCGCGGGCCCAGAGCGTGACGGGTCGGCCCTCCCGGGCAAGCGTGGTGGCCAGTGCCGTGCCGAAGGCACCGGCGCCCAGGATGGAGATGCTCATGCCTTGGCTCCTTTCCGGCCGTGGCCGATGAGTGGTGCCGCCTGCGTATCCAGCGGCCAGCGCGGACGGGCGGCAAGCGTCATGTCGTCCTCGGCGCCCGCGGCCAGCAGTTCGGAACCGGCATAAGCGATCATCGCCGCGTTGTCCGTACAAAGTGCCAACGGCGGTGCAGTGAACCTCAGGCCGGTCTCGGTGCAGACGCTTTTGAGCGCACCGCGGATCGCCATGTTGGCCGCGACGCCGCCCGCAACGGCAAGGGCCGGAGCGCCGGGCCGTTCGTCGAGGTACATGGCGACGGCGCGGCGGGTCTTCTCGGCCAGCGTGTCACGCACCGCCGCCTGGAACCCGGCGCAGAGGTCGGCCCGGTCCTGCCGTGTCAGGCCGTTCTTCTCGGCCACGATCTTGTCGCGCTGGCGCATCAGCGCGGTCTTCAGGCCGGAGAACGACAGGTCGCATCCGGGACGGTCCAGAAGCGGGCGCGGGAAGCGATAGCGGCGCTCGTCCCCCAGCCGTGCCTCTGCCTCTACCGATGGCCCGCCGGGTTGAGGCAGGCCCAGAAGGCGCGCGGTCTTGTCGAAGGCCTCGCCGGGGGCATCGTCGATGGTGCCGCCCAGACGGGTGAAGTCCTGCGCGCCCCGCACGATGAGGAACTGGCAGTGACCGCCCGAGACCAGCAGCATCAGGTAGGGATAGCGCAGCCCGTCTGTCAGCCGTGGCGTCAGCGCGTGCCCGGCAAGGTGGTTCACGCCGACCATGGGTTTGCCCAGTCCGGTCGCCAGCCCCTTGGCCAGCATCACGCCGGACAGCACGCCGCCGATCAGCCCGGGCCCGGCGGTGACGGCAATCGCGTCCACCTCCGACAGCGTAACACCCGCCTGCTCCAGCGCCCGCTCGACGCAGAGGTCGAGCCTTTCGGCATGGGCGCGCGCCGCGATTTCCGGGACCACCCCGCCGAAGTCCGCATGCAGCGCGCTCTGGCCCTCCACCACGGAGGCGAGGATCTCCCGGCCGCGCAGCAGAGCTGCGGCGGTGTCGTCGCAACTGCTTTCCAGCCCGAGGATCAGGGGGTCGTTCATCCGGCGCTCCCGTGGACATGCGTGAGCACAGCGAGTACCACCGGAGAACGCGCCCGACAACGCCAGAGGCCACATGCATGAAACGCTTCCCGTTCTGCTGATGACACGGCCCCGCGCCGCCTCCGAACGATTCGTGGCAGAACTGGACCGGGCGGGTGGGCGCTTCAGGCCGGTCGTGTCGCCGCTGTTCGAGATCGTGCAGACGGAGACCGCGCTGCCGCTGGATGGCGTGAAGGGCCTGATCTTCAGTTCGGTGCATGGCGTGGCGGCATGGAAGGCGCGCGGGCTGAAGCTTCAGGTGCCCTGTTACACCGTCGGACAGGCCACGGCGCAGGCGGCGCAGGCAGCGGGTCTGCGCCCGGCCGTCGTGCAGCCGACCGCTGCGAGCCTCGTGAAGGAATTGCTGGGGGCGGGGATCGAAGGGCCGCTTCTTCATCTGCACGGGACCCACACGCGCGGCGATATCGCCAGGCGTCTGACTTTTGACGGGCTTTATACCCGCGCCGTTGCCGTCTACGATCAGCCCGAGTTGGCATTGAACGAAACCGCGCGGGCCGCGTTGGTCGGGGACGCTCCGGTCGTCGCTCCGGTGTTTTCTCCCCGGACGGCTTCATTACTGGCGCAGGAAAGGGCAAAAGCGCCGCTTCTTGTCGCGGCAATGAGCGAAGCGGTGGCCTTGGCCCTGCCTCCGCTTCATATAGTGTTTCTGAAGGTCGCGGACCGCCCCGACTCGGGCGCGATGGTGACTGCGGTGCTCGAGACGCTCGACAGGGCGCAGGCGCAGATAAAAGGATCCGGGGCCTCTCCGGACGAAGGTTGAAAGGGTGACAGGACGTGGCAGACACGACTGAGGACAAATCGGCGAAGGAAGAGACCGACGCCGCAACCGAAACCGGACCGGAGGAAGGCCGCAAGACGGACCTGACACCACAGGAGACGGAAGAGACTGTCGAGACGTCCTCTGACACCGATGCCGCAAGACCTGACGAAGATGCCGGCACCGAGGGTACGGTAGACGAAACCGGGAACGAGGCCTCGATTGACGGCACGGTGGATGAAGCGGCGGCGCCCGAACAGGGTGTGACGCCTGACGATGAAGTTAAATCTGAGCAGCCCGCTGTCGTTGCCGACGAAGCCACATCCACGGGCGACGAGCCCGCTGCCAGCGACAGCAAGCCCGCGACCGGGATGGTTCCGGTGGCCCCGCAGGCGGAGAAGAAGTCCGGCGGTTTCGTTCCGATGCTGCTGGGGGGCGTGATAGCCGCCGGCCTCGGCTACGGCGCCGCCTATTACGGACTGACGGCGGGCGGCCCCGAGGAGCCCGATCCCTTCTTCGCCGAAACCCGTGCGGCACTGTCCGACCAGGGCGCCGAACTGGAACGTCTGTCTGCCGGTGCCGACAGCTCTCGCAGCGATCTGGATGCCATCCGGGCGCAGGTCGAAGGCATCGACCTGTCCGCCCTCGAAGGCGGTCTGACGGCGGTGCAGTCGGCGCTGAACGACATCGACAGCCGGATCACCGGGATGGGCGACGAGATGACGGCCATCGACGGACGCCTGACCGCTCTGGAAAAGCGTCCGATCGAAGAGTCTGTCTCTCCCGAAGCCATTGCCGCCTATGAACGTGAACTCGACGCCCTGCGCGACGAGGTGACCGCACAGAAAGAGGCGCTTGAGGCCGAGAAGGCCGCCCTGAGCCAGCAGATCGAGGCGCAGACCGCCGAGATGGAGCGCGTCCTGTCGGAAGCGCAGGCACTGGAGACCAGCGCCGAGGATCAGGCCCGCCTGGCCGAGAACCGCGCCGCGCTGGCCGATCTGACGGCGCGCGTGCAGGACGGACGCCCGTTCTCCGAGCCGGTCAACATCCTGACGACGAACGGCGTCTCGGTCCCTGGCGCGCTGGAGGCAACGGCAGGCGACGGGGTTCCCTCGATCCCGACGTTGGCCGAAAGCTTCCCGGACGCGGCGCGCGATGCGCTGGCCGCGGCCCGCAGGGCTCCGGCCGCGGACGGGGAGGAAGGCGGCGGCGGGTTCGCCAGCTTCCTGACCAGCCAGATGGGCGCACGCTCTGTCGTACCGAAGGAAGGCAACTCCGCCGACGCGATCCTGTCGCGCGCGGAAGCGGCCATCAAGGGGGGTGACCTGCAGACCGCGCTCGCGGAACTGGAGGCGCTGCCGGAGGAGGCGAAGGCCGCGATGTCCGACTGGATCGCGCTGGCCCAGTTGCGTGCAGACGCGCTCGCCGGGGCGGACTCGCTCGCCCAGGAACTGAACCAGCAATAAGGGTCCGGAAATCATGTTGTGGTCACTGATAAAGATCGTCGTATTCGTCGTCATCGTGGCGGCGCTGACCCTGGGGCTGGGGTATCTCATCGAAGCGGACGGCACCGGGTTGGCGCAGGCGCGCATCACCCTGAACGGCGTGGAATACACGCTGACCCCGGTGATGATGGTCATCGGCGCAATTGTCATGCTGCTGGCGGTCTGGCTGCTGCTGAAGCTCGCCAGCCTGCTGGTTGCCCTGCTGCGGTTCATCAACGGCGATGAAACCGCCCTGTCGCGCCACTTCCACCGCAACCGGGAGCGCAAGGGCTACGAGGCGCTGTCGGACGGCATGATGGCGCTCGCCTCGGGCGAGGGCCGCCTCGCCATCGCCAAGGCGCAGAAGGCAGAGAAGTACCTGCACAAGCCGGAACTGACCGACCTCGTCACCGCACAGGCTGCCGAGATGATGGGCGACCGCAAGAAGGCAGAAGAGACCTACAAGAAGCTGCTGACCCGCGACGGCACCCGTTTCGTCGGCATCCGGGGGATCATGAAGCAGAAGCTGGCCTCGGGCGACACCGACACCGCGCTGCAACTGGCCGAACGCGCCTTTGCGCTGAAGCCCAAGCACGAGGAAGTGCAGGACACGCTCCTCCAGCTTCAGGCGGAGAAGGCAGACTGGTCCGGCGCCCGCAAGACCCTGCAGGCCAAGCTGAAGCACGGCACCCTGCCGCGCGACGTCTACAAGCGGCGTGACGCGGTGCTGGCGCTGAGCCAGGCGACGGAGATCGAGAACCGGGATGAAAGCATCGCCGCCGCCGAGAAGGCGATCGAGGCGAACCGCAACTCTCCGGACCTCGTGCCCGCCGCCGCGAAGGCCGCCCGCGCCTACATCGCCCAGAACCGCCCGCGCAACGCGATCCGCGTGCTCAAGAAGGCGTGGGAAAGTCATCCGCACCCGGATCTCGCCGCGGCCTACGCAGAGATCGAGCCGAACGAGACGCCGGACGAACGCATCAAGCGGTTCGTACCGCTGACCCGGATCAACCCGGACCACCGCGAGACCCGTCTTCTGAAGGCGGAACTGAACCTCGCGGCGGAACACTTCCCCGAAGCGCGCCGCTCGCTGGGGGATCTGGTGGAGAAGGAACCGGACGCCCGTGTCCTGGCGATCATGGCTGCCATCGAGAAGGGCGAAGGCGCACCCGATCAGGTGGTGCGCGGCTGGCTGGCGAAGGCCGTCACCGCCCCGCGCGGCCCCCAGTGGGTCTGCGACAACTGCAAGACCATCCACGGCGAATGGCGCCCGACCTGCACCAACTGCGGGGCCTTTGACACGCTGGCGTGGAAAACCCCCACCCAGTCGGAGGTCGTGCTTCCCGCCCAGGCCAACATGCTGCCGCTGATCATCGGCGCGCTGGAGGACAAGGCGCCCGCCAAGGACCCCGCGGTCGTGCCCGAAGCCACCCCCGGCATGATCGACGTAAGCCCGGTGGAGCGCAAACCGAAGGCGCCCGACGCCACGGAGCCCGCCGATGCGGAGATCCTCGGAGAACCGAACGAGGCCGCCCGCGCCGAAGCGGCTGCCGGATCAAAATAGGCCTTCCCCTCGGTCGGGCGGCCTGCTAATAGGCCGCCCACCAGATGCCGGTGTAGCTCAGCTGGTAGAGCACGTCATTCGTAATGATGGGGTCGGGGGTTCGAGTCCCTTCACCGGCACCACTTGCCTCCCGGAGACGACCGGGATCATGAAAAAGCCCCCGATCCGGGGGCTTTTCGCGTTTCAGAGGCTGCGTTGGCTCAGTGCTGGCGCGCCTTCAGTTGCAGGCGGCGGCGGTGCAGGACGGGCTCGGTGTAGCCGGAGGGCTGCTTGCGCCCGTCGAACACCAGGTCGCAGGCCGCCTTGAACGCGATGCCATCGAAGCCCGGCGCCATCGGTACGTAGTTCGGGTCCTCGGCGTTCTGGCGGTCCACCACCTCGGCCATCTGCTTCATGATCTCCTCGACCTCGTCGTTCGAGACCACCCCGTGATGCAGCCAGTTCGCGATATGCTGGGCGGAAATCCGGCAGGTGGCGCGGTCTTCCATCAGGCCCACGTCGTTGATGTCCGGCACTTTCGAGCAGCCGACACCCTGGTCGATCCAGCGCACAACGTAGCCGAGGATGCCCTGCGCGTTGTTCTCCACCTCGCGGCGGATCTGCTTGCGGGTCCACTGGCGGTAGGCAGCCAGCGGGATGTCCAGCAGGGCGTCGACATAGGCGCGGCGTCCGCCCTTTGCCAGTTCAGCCTGCACCGCCATCACGTCGACCTTGTGGTAATGCGTGGCGTGCAGCGTCGCGGCCGTGGGCGAGGGCACCCAAGCGCAGGTCGCCCCGGCGCGCGGGTGTTCGATCTTCTGTTCCAGCATCGCGGCCATCTTGTCCGGCACGGCCCACATGCCCTTGCCGATCTGCGCCTTGCCCGACAGCCCGCATTCAAGGCCGATGTCCACGTTCTGGTTCTCGTAGGCGGTGATCCACGACTTGCGCTTGATGAAGTCCTTGCGCGAGAACGGCCCGGCCTCCATCGAGGTGTGGATCTCGTCCCCGGTCCGGTCGAGGAAACCGGTGTTGATGAAGCAGACGCGGTGCCGTGCGGCGCGGATGCAGGCCTTCAGGTTGACCGAGGTGCGCCGCTCCTCGTCCATGATGCCCAGCTTGACCGTGTACTGCGGCAGGCCCAGGACCTTCTCGACATGGGTGAAGATCGCGTCGGTGAAGGCCACTTCCTCCGGACCGTGCATCTTCGGTTTCACCACGTAGACCGACCCTTCGACGGAGTTGCGCGGCCCTGCCGTCTTCTTCAGGTCGTGCATGGCGATGAGCGTGGTGAACATCGCGTCCATCAGCCCTTCGTAGATCTCGCCCCCGTCGCGGTCGAGGATTGCCGGGTTGGTCATCAGGTGGCCGACGTTGCGCACCAAGAGCAGCGCGCGCCCCTTCAGGGTGATCTCCGACCCCTCCGGTGCGGTGTAGGTCCGGTCGCCGTGCAGGCGGCGGGTCATCTGCTTGCCGCCCTTCTCGAAGGTGTCCTCCAGATCGCCCTTCATCAGGCCGAGCCAGTTGCGGTACGCAAGCGTCTTGTCCTCCGCATCGACACAGGCCACCGAATCCTCGCAGTCGATGATCGCGGAGATTGCGGATTCGAGCTGCACGTCCGCCAGGCCGGAGGGCGTCTGGCTACCGATGGGGTGGCTGGCGTCAAAGACCAGTTCCACGTGCAGCCCGTTGTTCTTCAGGAGGATCGCGGTGGGTGCGTCGGGATCGCCCTTGTAGCCGGCAAAGGCCTCCGGCGTCTTCAGGGCGGACCCGTCAACCTCAAGCGCGCCGTCCTTCACAACGTAGCTTGTGGCCTTCGCGTGGCTGGTGGCGGTCAGCGGGAATATCTCGTCGAGGAACACGGCGGTGCGCGCCACGACGCGAGCGCCGCGCCCGTCGTCGAATCCGCCCGGCGGCGGCAGGACACCCATGGCATCCGTGCCGTACAGACAATCGTAGAAGCTGCCCCAGCGCGCGTTCGCCGCGTTCAGCACGAAGCGGGCGTTGGTTACCGGGACGACAAGCTGCGGCCCGGGCACGGTGGCAATCTCCGGGTCGACGTTTGCGGTCTCGATGGTGAAATCGCCGCCCTCGGGCACGATATAGCCGATCTGTTCGAGGAACCCCTTGTAGGCGACCCGGTTGTGCGGCGCGCTGCGGCGTTCCTTGTGCCAGGTGTCCAGTTGTTTCTGGATCGTCTCGCGCTTTTCCAGCAGCGCGCGGTTCTGCGGGCCGAAGTCATGCACCAGGGCCGAGAGGCCGGACCACAGGTCTGCGGCGTCGATCCCGGTGCCGGGCAGGACCTCCTCCTCGACAAAGCGTTTCAGCCCGGCGTCGATGGACAGGCCTTCGGTGTCGATACGGGGCGCGGCGGTCTGGTCAGGCACGGATGTTCCTCTTTCTGGTCGTGGAGCGGCTTTGCATGCCACAGTGTGCAGAATGGTGCATTGTTCGGCCGTCGCCAATGGGTCGCCGTCTGCGCGCGGCAAAATCCTCGGGTCGAAAGCGCCGAAACGGGCAGTTGCGCGGCGCAGGGAGATTGTCAGCCGGGCGCCAAGGGGGCGATCGCCCATCGCCTGCGCGACCTGACGTGGCCGGACGCCCGGCCCCCAGCTTTCCCTTGCCATGGCCGACGCCCTGCGGGACAACGCAACCGACGCACGAACGGAGTAAAGAC
Source organism: Sagittula sp. MA-2 (assembly GCF_030126985.1). Classification (GTDB taxonomy): domain Bacteria; phylum Pseudomonadota; class Alphaproteobacteria; order Rhodobacterales; family Rhodobacteraceae; genus Sagittula. The sequence goes on from NZ_CP126145.1 coordinate 4,484,919, forward strand.
ATGGCGCCAAAGTTCGGAACAAGCGGCCTGCGCGGCCTCGTGGTGGAGCTGACCGAAGACCTGGTGCACGACTACGTGTCGGCGTTCCTTGCGTCCTGCCCGCATGGCGGTTCGGTGCATGTGGGCCGGGACCTGCGCCCCTCCTCGCCGCAGATCGCGGGCTGGGTGATCGATGCGGTGCGCGCCGCCGGACTTGAGGCGGTCGATTGCGGTGCGCTTCCGACGCCCGCGCTGGCACTGTCCTCGCTGGAGGCCGGGGCGGCGGCGGTCATGGTCACCGGCTCCCATATCCCGGCGGACCGCAACGGACTGAAGTTCTACGTGCCAACGGGCGAGATTTCCAAGGCCGACGAGACCCGGATCAACGCGGCCCTCGGGCAGCCCCGGGCATCCGGCGAGCATGGAGATCTTGCCGTGGCCGACGCGCAGGACGCCTACAGGACCCGCTACGTGTCAGCCTTTGGCCGGTGCCTCGACGGGCTGACCGTGGGCGTCTACCAGCACAGCTCCGTGGCGCGCGACCTGATGATTGAGGTGTTCGAGGCGCTGGGTGCCACGACCGTCGCCATCGCCCGCTCCGACACCTTCATCCCCGTCGATACGGAGGCACTGGACCCCGAAACAAAGGAGCTGTTCGCAGGGTGGTTCGACGCGCACGGGCTGGATGTCCTCGTCTCCACCGATGGCGACGCCGACCGGCCCATGGTGGTCGATGACGCGCAGCGGGTTGTGCCGGGCGACGTGCTGGGCGCGCTGACGGCGCAGGCGCTGGGGGCAAAGGTGGTCTGCACGCCGGTATCCTCGAACTCCATGATCTCTGATGCGGGTTTCGGTTTCGACCGGGTGGAGCGGACGAAGATCGGTTCGCCCTTCGTCATCGCCGCGATGGAAGAGGCGTTGGCCAGTGATCCCGCCGCGCGTGTCGTCGGCTACGAGGCGAACGGCGGTTTCCTTCTGGGGTTCACCGCCGACGCGCCTGCAGGTGCGCTGAAACCGCTGATGACCCGCGACTGCCTGCTGCCCATCGTGGCGCCGCTGGCCGCCGCGCAGGCAGAGGGCGTGACGCTTTCGGCCCTGTGGGACGCGCTTCCCGCGGTGTTCACCGCCGCCGACCGCATCCAAGGAATCGAGACGGACGTGTCTAAGGCCTTCATCGCGGAACTCAGCGGCTCGGCCGAGGCGCGGGCGGCGTTCTTCGACGGCTACGGGACCGAGGCATCGGTGGACGAAACCGACGGCCTGCGCACGACATTCGCGGATGGCAGCGTGGTGCACCTGCGCCCCTCCGGCAATGCCCCGGAATTCCGCTGCTACGCCGAAGCGGCGACCCGCGATGAAGCCGAAGCGCTGGTCACCAAAACCCTCGGAAAGCTGCGCGACCGGCTGGCTTGACGCGGGCGCGAGGGCGCCGAAGGAAGGACTGCGCGCCCCGGGTGCGTTGACAAACACCTGCGCGCCGCCCAAGGGTCTGCACCGAACGGCGGGCAGTTTGGGAGTGCGTTCATGAAAATCGCGATGATCGGAACCGGCTACGTGGGCCTCGTGTCGGGTGTCTGTTTCTCGGACTTCGGGCACGACGTCGTCTGCGTCGACAAGGACCCCCGCAAGATCGAGATGCTCGAGGCGGGCAAGGTGCCGATCTACGAGCCGGGCCTCGATGTGCTGATGGCCAAGAACGTTGAGGCCGGGCGCCTCAGCTTCACGCTGGACCTGCAGCAGGCCATCGACGGCGCCGACGCGGTGTTCATCGCCGTGGGCACGCCGACGCGGCGCGGCGACGGCCATGCCGACCTCACCTACGTGATGGCCGCGGCCGAGGAGATCGCCAGGGCGGCGAAGGATTATGTCGTGGTCGTCACGAAGTCGACCGTGCCCGTGGGCACCAACGCGCAGGTGCGAGACGTGGTGGCGAAGGCCAACCCGGATCTCGACTTCGATGTCGCCTCCAATCCCGAGTTCCTGCGCGAAGGCGCGGCCATCGACGACTTCATGAAGCCCGACCGCGTGGTCGTCGGCGTCGAAACCGAGCGCGCCGCCAAGGTCATGGAAGACATCTACCGCCCGCTCTACCTGCGCGACTTCCCGATCATGACGACCGACCTCCAGTCCGCCGAGATGATCAAGTACGCGGCCAACGCCTTCCTTGCGACGAAGATCACCTTCATCAACGAGATCGCCGCCCTGTGCGAACGGGTCGGCGCCGACGTGAAGCAGGTCTCGAAGGGCATGGGCCTCGACGGTCGGATCGGCAACAAATTCCTGCACGCCGGGCCGGGCTACGGCGGGTCGTGCTTCCCGAAGGACACCAAGGCGCTGGCCCGCATCGGTCAGGACAACGCCAGCCCCGTCAGCCTCGTGGAAACGGTCATCAAGGTGAACGAGGACGTGAAACGCCGGATGATCGAAAAGCTGATGGACCTGTGCAGCGGTTCGTTCAACGGCAAGCGGGTGGCGGTGCTGGGCGTGACCTTCAAGCCCAACACAGACGACATGCGCGATGCGCCGTCCCTGACCATCGTTCCCGCGCTGATCGGCGGCGGGGCAGAAGTCCGTGTCTGTGACCCGCAGGGCCGGCGCGAGGGCGAGCACCTTCTGCCCGGTGTTTCCTGGTACGAAGATCCCTATTCCGCGGCGGCCGAGGCCGACCTCGTCGTCTTCCTGACGGAATGGAACGAGTTCCGCGCGCTCGACCTGCCGAGGATGGCACAGGGCATGCGTGGCCGGCGGATGGCCGATCTGCGCAACATCTACAGCGCGGATGCCGCGCGGGAGGCAGGTTTTACCGCTTACGACAGCATCGGCCGGTCTGGATTTTCCGAGTAAAGGCAAACGCGCAACATCATTCCCTTAAATTGACCGGTCTCCCTTTTCGGAGCGGCGGCCTGCGTGTTATGTCAAACGGGCCCGGGGGGGCACGAAGACCGAGGACAGAGATGATCCGTCTGTTTGCCGTGGCACTGACTGCCACGTTTGCGCTTGCCCCCGCAGCGCATTCCCAGAGTTATGACGCCGATGCGGGTTATGACCCGGACGCCAGCTATGGGGCAGAGCCGGTCTATGCCGCGCCCGCGAATTACGGCACGTCGGGGCGCATCGTGCTGGGTCACGGGCGCCTGACGAACAACGACCTTCTGGGCGATCTCGACGACCGCTGGCAGACCGGATCGGTGTCCTCGTCCCGCGTTGTGGGACGGAACTGGTCGGGCATGCTGCCGGACCGGCCGTTCAACATCCTGGAATACCGTCTCGCCGGTCAGATCATCGCGCCGGAGAACATGCGCACGCCCGACCCGGACGACCGGCCCTGGGCTGGTGCGCTTTCGCTGGGCCTGCACACCCACTTCATGCGCGGTCCGGTGGAAATGAGCATGGGCGGCGACCTTGTGGTGACTGGCCCGCAGACCGGCCTCGGCGACCTCCAGACCTTCGTGCACGATGCCATCGGCGAACAGCCCGCCTCCAGATCGGTGCTGTCGAACCAGATCGAGAACGGCGTGCATCCGACGCTGGTGCTCGAGGCGGCCAACAGTATCCCGATGGGCGGACAATCCGTGCTGCGGCCCTTCGGCGAGGCGCGCGCCGGGGTCGAGACGCTGGTCCGTGCGGGGTTCGACCTGACCATCGGATCCGTGGGGCAGGGCGAGCTTCTGGTGCGCGACTCCGTGACCGGCCAGCGGTACCGGGCGGTGACCGATTCAGTGCCCGGCTTCAGCTTCGTCATGGGCGGCGACATCGCCTATGTGGACAGTTCGGTGTTCCTGCCGTCCGGCCACGGCTACGACCTGAGCAACACCCGGACCCGCGCCCGCGCCGGCCTGCATTGGCAGGGGCAGAGCAACGCCATGTTCTACGGCTTCACCTGGATGTCGAAGGAGTTCGACACGCAACCCGAGGGCCAGGTGCTGGGATCGGTGCGGCTGGACCTCCGTTTCTGATGCATAACCGCTACGGTTAAAAGGCTTTAGCCGTAGGCCTGCGCTCGAAAGTATAGGGTAGGGTTCACAGGTGAAAGTTGTTCGGTTAACCTTCCAATAATAAATATAAAAATGGTAGTACTTTGAGGCAGGTAGTACAGGTATGGGAACGGGCTATAGAGGCACGTTCGTCATTTCCTGGTCGCAGACGGAAATAGACGGCCTGAAGGCCGCACCTACGTCTGCATTGACCGTCGGGGCCGCGTGGTCCTGGGCGGGTGAACCGGTGCGGGTCGACGGCCCGTCATCGGTCTTGCGATTGGACCAGGCTGACGGCGAAGCGGACTTGCGCAGACGGGCGGCACGCATGGTGCGGCGACTTGTCGGCGCCGCACTGACACAGAAGATACGGGTCGACGATGTCGAGGTGGAGCATCCGCTGACGGATTCCAGCTTTGTCGTGACAGACGGGTCGTCCAGCTACATGGTGACGCTGATCGAGGTGGAGCGCGGGTCGCGACCGCTCCTGATGTTCCTCGACGAGATCCCGCCCGCCGGGCGCGATCTGTGGATCGTGCATCACAACCTCGACCCGCTGGGCACCCACGCGGCCGGGGAGCAGTCCAGCGGCGTGATCTGTTTCACGCCCGGCACACGCATCCTGACGCCCCACGGGCCGCTTCACGTCGAGGACCTGCGCGAAGGCGACATGGTGCAGACGAAGGACTCAGGGCCGCAGCAGATCCAGTGGATCGGGTCGCGGCGCATGTCGGGGGCGCGGCTCTTTGCGATGCCGAAGCTCAGGCCGATCCGCATCCGTCCCGGCGCCTTCGGAATCGGCGAGCCGGACGACGAGATCCTCGTGTCGCCGGAACACCGCATGGTGGTGAAGGGTGTGGTGGCGCGGGCGCTGTTCAACACGCCCGAGGTGCTGGTGGCGGCGCGAGACCTCGTGAACGGCAGCACGGTGCGGCTGGACATGACCTTGAAGGAGGTGACCTACATTCACCTCCTGCTGTCCCGCCACGAGGTTCTTTTCGCCAACGGCGTCGAGACGGAGAGCTTTCATCCGGCCAACACCGCGCTCTCGACAATCTCGGAGGCGGATCGCGCCCGGCTGCTGAACCATCTGCCGCTGATCGCGGACAACCCGCATGCCTACGGCTCCTACGCGCGGCGCAACCTGTCGAGTTCCGAGGCGGCGATCCTGCTGCACGAGGCGGCCTAGGTCAGGACCGGCGGGGTCGCGGTCCGCCGCGGCCCGTCGTGAGTGACCCTCCGGGCGGCACCGGGCCGAACGGGGGAGGGGGCTCTGCCCCCGTCGCGTGCCGCGACTCCCCCGAGGTATTTCGGCCAAGATGAAGGTCTGGGGTCAGTCCCGGATCTCGTCCAGGCCGACGCCCCAGAGCGCGGACTTGTCCGCCCAGCCCTTGTAGCCGTCGGCGCTCAGCTCGCACCAGTCGATGCCGCATTCGCCGAGCCGGGCAATGACGCCCATTTCCAGCCGCGCGGTGACGTTGCTGTCGGCCTCCGGCCTCTGGTGCAGCGCCAGCAGGTCCTGGTCGACGATGACGGTCCGCACGCCCGACAGGAGCGCGTAGTGCACCCAGCCGCCCGCGCCGTCGCGGTCGCGCACACGGCGCCAGTGTCCGTATTCTGCCGTGATCTCGAGCGGCATGTCGCGGCGTTTGTAGACCCAGTCGATCCGGTGCGACAGGGAGGGCCCCCGGCGCACGTTGACCTCTGCGGCCTTCATCGAGACGAAGCGGGGAAGCGGCAGGTTGGTGACCGGGCCGCGCTCTGCCGCAAAGGAAGCCGAGGCCAGGACGTTCAGCGACAGGATCGCCGACAGGATATGTCTGAACATGAGTTGCTGCCCGAATTATTGCGGCGGGGTTCTTGTGCCCCGTCCGGTCCTGACGCAGGTTAGCAAACGAACGGCATCCGCGAGAAGCTTTGGGAGAGATTTCATGCCATCAAAACGTCTGAGTGTTGTCGTGACGCGACGCTTGCCGGAGGTGGTGGAGACCCGCCTGTCCGAGCTGTTCGACGTCCGGCTGCGCAGCGACGACACCCCGATGACTCGCGAACAGCTTGTTTCGGCGGTGCAGGATGCGGATGTCCTGGTGCCGACGATCACCGACCGGGTCGATGCAGGGCTGATCGGGCAGGCCGGCGAACGGCTGAAGCTGATCGCCAACTACGGTGCCGGTTTCGACCATATCGACGTGGCCACGGCCCGGTCGCGCGGCATCCTCGTGTCGAACACACCCGGGGTGGTGACCGACGACACCGCCGACATGGCAATGGCGCTGATGCTGGGCGTGACCCGGCGCATCCCGGAGGGGCTGACCGCGATGCAGGAAGGATCCTGGCAGGGGTGGGCGCCGAACGCCTTCCTTGGCGGACGTCTGGGCGGCAAGCGGCTGGGTATCCTCGGGATGGGGCGCATCGGGCTGGCCGTGGCGCGGCGGGCGCAGGCCTTCGGGATGCAGATCCACTATCACAACCGCCGCCGCCTGCGCCACGAGGTGGAGGAGAGTGTCGAAGCCACGTGGTGGGAAAGCCTCGACCAGATGGTCGCGCGCATGGATGTGATCAGCGTGAACTGTCCCTCCACGCCCTCCACCTTCCACCTGCTGAACGCACGGCGGCTGCAGCTGATGAAACCGACCGCGGTGATCGTCAACACGTCGCGCGGCGAGGTGATCGACGAGAACGCGCTGGTCCGGATGCTGAAGGCGGGCAAGCTGGCGGGTGCCGGTCTGGACGTCTACCAGCAGGGCACGCAGGGCAACCCGGAGCTGCGGGCCATGCCGAACGTCGTGATGACGCCGCACATGGGGTCGGCCACCCGCGAGGGCCGGATCGAGATGGGCGAGAAGGTCATCATCAACATCAAGACCTTCGCCGACGGCCATCGTCCCCCGGACCAGGTCGTCCCCTCGATGCTGTGATCCGCGTCTTCGCCGTCCTGCTGCTGTACCAGCTTGGCGGAGAGACCCTGTCGCGCGCCTTCGTTCTGGCGGTGCCCGGCCCGGTGATCGGCCTTGCCGCGCTGTTCGTCACCTTCCTTGCCGCGCCCCGCCTGGCAGAGTGGATGCGCGAGACGGTGACCGGACTGCTGGGCCACCTGTCCCTTCTGTTCGTCCCGGCGGGCGTCGGGGTGGTCGCGCATCTGGATGCCTTCACGCAGTACGGGATCGGGCTGGCCGTGGCGCTGGTGGCGAGCACGATCCTGGCGATCCTTGCCGGGGTGGGGGCCTTCGTGCTGGTGGCGCGCATGGCGGGGGTCGGTGATGAGTGAGGCTCTGGCGCTCTGGTCCTATCTGGCCCGCGAACCGCTGCTGTGGCTGACCCTGACCCTGTCGGCCTACATCGCGGCAGAGGCGTTGTCGCAGGCGCTGGGGCGCCACGCGCTGGCCAACCCTGTGCTGATCTCCGTCATCCTGCTGGCGGGTGTGCTGCGGGTGACCGGCACGCCGTACAACACCTATTTCGAAGGTGCGCAGTTCGTGCACTTCATGCTGGGCCCCGCGACGGTGGGGCTGGCACTGCCGTTGTACCTGAACCTCGGCCGGGTGAAACGGGCGCTCTGGCCGATGCTGGCGGCGCTGCTGGCCGGGTCGCTGGTCGCGATGCTCTCGGCGCTGGGGATCGCATGGTTGTTCGGGGTGCGCGGGCCGGTTTTGCTGTCCCTGGCACCGAAAAGCGCGACGGCCCCTGTGGCGCTTGGCGTGTCCGAGGCGGTGGGCGGTCTGCCGACCCTCACGGCGGCGCTGGTCATCCTGACGGGCATCGTCGGCGCCGTGGTTGCCACGCCGATGCTGAACGCACTGGGGGTGACCGACTGGCGTGCGCGGGGCTTTGCGGTGGGTGTCGCGGCGCATGGGATCGGCACGGCGCACGCCTTCCGCATCCACCCCACGGCTGGTGCGTTCTCTGGCATCGGCATGGGATTGAACGCGATCCTGACCGCGATGCTCGCCCCGCTGGTCGTCGGCGTCCTGTTCTGAGCCGCCAGTTCCAAGCCGCAAGGGCATTGGCCTTTCGGCAGAATCGAGTACCTTCAGGGTAGAAGTTAATACAATCAGGGAGTGTGGCGATGCGTATGTCAGGATGGGTGGCACTGTTGAGTGTCATGGCCGGGACGGCGATGGCGCAACAGGCGGCGGATGCAGTGGACGCAGAGGCGGAAACCGGAGGAACGACAGGTTTCGCCGCAATCTCCGAAGAGGTCGGCGCGGCGCTGGCGGCCAAGGAGGCGGGCGAGCCCGTGACGGCGTCGAAGTGGATGGTCGCGGCGGCCAACCCGCATGCGGTGTCCGCAGGCGCCGAGGTGCTGCGCAACGGCGGCACGGCGGCGGACGCGATGATCGCCGTGCAGACCGTGCTGGGGCTGGTGGAGCCGCAGTCCTCCGGCATGGGGGGCGGCGCGTTCCTTGTCTGGCACGATGGCGAGACGGGCGAGATCACGACACTCGACGGGCGCGAAACCGCGCCACTGGACGCGACGCCGCTGCTGTTCCAGGACGAGGCGGGCGAGCCGCTGGGCTTCTGGGACGCTGTGGTCGGCGGCCGATCGGTCGGTGTGCCGGGCACACCCGCCCTGATGCAGGCCGCGCATGACAAATGGGGCAAGGCGGAGTGGGCCGGCCTGTTCGATGCGGCCATCGGGCTGGCAGAGGACGGGTTCGAGGTCTCTCCGCGCCTCGCCGCGCTGGTGGCCGAAGACCCGCTGAAGCTGACACGGCAGGAGGTTGCGGCCTCCTATTTCTTCCCGGACGGCGAACCCGTCGCGGCGGGCACGACGCTGACCAACCCGGATTACGCCGAAGTCATGAAGACCCTCGCGGCGGAGGGCGCGAAGGGGTTTTACGAAGGTGAGATCGCGCAGGGCATCGTCGACACCGTCACCGGATTCACCGACAATCCCGGCGTGATGTCCCTGCTCGACCTTGCGCTTTACGAGGTGAAAGAGCGGCCTGCGGTCTGTGCGGAGTTCCGCGATCACGAGGTCTGCGGCATGGGGCCTCCGTCCTCCGGTGCGCTGACCGTGGGCCAGATCCTCGGGATGCTCGACGCGTCGGAGCCGGGCGCAGCAGACGATCCGGACACGTGGCGCAAGATCGGCGATGCCTCGCGTCTCGCCTTCGCGGACCGTGGCCGCTACATGGCCGACAGCGATTTCGTCCCGATGCCGACCAAGGGCCTTGTCGATCCCGCCTACCTCGCCGAACGCGCCAAGCTGCTGCAGGGCGACGACGCGCTGCCGGAGGTCGCCCCGGGTGCGCCGGAGTGGGATCACGCCATGCTCTACGCCGATGACGAGAGCATCGAGTTCCCGTCGACCTCGCACATCTCCATCGTCGACCAGTACGGCAACGCGCTGTCGATGACGACGACCATCGAGAACGGTTTCGGCTCGCGCCTGATGACGAACGGCTTCCTGCTGAACAACGAACTGACGGACTTCTCCTTCCGGTCGCATGACGGCGGTGTGCCGATTGCCAACCGGGTTGAGCCGGGCAAGCGGCCGCGCTCCTCCATGAGCCCGACCATCGTGCGCAAGGACGGTGCGCCGGTGCTGGTGATCGGCTCGCCCGGCGGGTCGCGGATCATCGGTTACACCGCGCAGGCGATCATCGCATTCATCGACTGGGGGATGGACGTTCAACAGGCGGTTGCCATGCCGCACGGGCTGAACCGTTTCGGCACCTTCGACCTGGAGGAAGGGACCGACATGGCCGGGATGCAGGACGCCCTGACGGAGATGGGGTTCGAGGTCAGCGTGCAGGGTCTGACCTCGGGCCTTCATGCCATTGCGGTGGCGGCTGACGGGCTGACCGGCGGTGCCGATCCCCGGCGCGAAGGCATCGCCCTGGGCGAATGAGCGACACGGGCGCCCCGCTGGCCGGGGCGTCCGCCAAGAAGGGTTGACGGCGGCACGGCACACCTCCTGTCACACCGGCGCCACACCCATTTTCCTTTGCGGACCAGTTCCTTGCGACCGAAGGTTGCCGCGGATACGCCTTCGCGCATGACCGTGCTTTTTCCCATTCGTGCCCTTGGTGTGCTCCTGTGTTCCGCGCTTCTGGCGGCCTGCGCAGCTCAGACTCCCGGACCTTCGGTCCCCTACCAGCGGGGCGCAAGCCTTGCCTCCGCCCGCGCGGCTTTCCAGAGCTGCCTTGGCCCCGCCCAGCAGTCGGGACAGAACACCATGGCCGGTCATTACATCGGCAGCGTGCTTTGGGGTGGTGTGGTCGTCGGCCCGATCTTCGTCGCATCGAACGCACCGGCGCTGCGCTACAACGGCGAGGTTTCCGGCATGGACCGCTGCATGAAGAAACGCGGCTTTACCCGGCGCGACCTGACCCCGCAGGAAATGCAGGCGCTGGAAGCCGCTGACCCGGTGACGCGGCGCGCGATCCTCGATCACCTCGTCGCTGGCGGCGCGCTGGACACGCTGCCGCGCGGCTGACACGCAGGCGCGCCGACCAAGGAAATCCGTCAAAATATCCCGACACCGCCCACGGTTGTGCACATTCTTGCCCGATTGCGCCGTCATCCTTCGATGAGAGTGGATGATGGGAAAACGACGATGTCCTCAGATATGACGATCCTCGCTATCGTGGCCGCATTCGTGACATATGCCACGGCACGCGCAAGCGGCTGGGAATTCAGCGCCAGCCGCTACCTCACCGAAAAGCTGGTGCGCGCGCTCTACAAGTGCGTCGGAGCGACCTACGCCGAGAAGAAAGCACCGCAGAAGCGCAGCACCGCCTGGGACTTCGTGAACTGAAGGCGCCGGGGACAGGCCCCGGCGCGTCGTGTTTCAGAGTTCCTTGTAGCTGATCTCGCGCTTGTCGGCCCCGGCGCCGACCTTTTCGCGACGGACGATCAGACGGTTCAGTGCCTGGATATAGGCGAGCGCCGACGCGACCACGGTGTCCGTATCCGCGGACTGGCCCGTGGCGATCACGCCGTCCTCTTCCAGCCGCACCGACACGGTGGCCTGCGCGTCCGTGCCAGCCGTCACCGCGTTCACCTGGTAAAGCTGGAGCCGCGCCATGTTCGGGTGCAGCGCGCGGATCGCCTTGAAGGTCGCATCTACCGGGCCGTCGCCTTCGCAGGTGGCCGTCAGGTCCTTGCCGTCGATCTCGAGCTCGACCTGTGCCTCGGCCGGGCCGCCCGTGCCACAGACCACCCGAAGATTGACGAGGGTGATCGCGTCGGCGCCTTCGGTCGTCGCGGATACAAGCGCGAGGATGTCGTCGTCGAAGACCTCCTTCTTGCGGTCGGCGAGGTCCTTGAAGCGGACGAAGATGTCCTTGAGCTGGTTGTCGCCCACCTCTGTCCCGAGGTCCTTCAGCTTTGCCCGCAGCGCGGCCCGGCCGGAGTGCTTGCCAAGCGGCAGCGAGGTGCCGGCAAGGCCAACGTCCTCGGGGCGCATGATCTCGAAGGTTTCCGCGTTCTTCAGCATCCCGTCCTGGTGGATCCCCGACTCGTGCGCGAAGGCGTTCTTGCCGACGATCGCCTTGTTCGGCTGCACCTGGAAGCCCGACACCGTCGCGACGCGGCGCGAGATGTGCATGATCTTCTTCGTGTCGATCTGCGTGTCGAAGGGCATGATGTCGTGGCGGACGCGCATCGCCATCACGACCTCTTCCAGCGCGGTGTTGCCTGCGCGTTCGCCCAGGCCGTTGATCGTGCATTCGATCTGACGGGCACCGGCCTCCACCGCGGCAAGGGAGTTCGCCGTCGCCATGCCGAGGTCGTTGTGGCAGTGCGTGGCAAAGACCACCTCGTCGGCTCCCGGCACCGTCTCGATCAGGCGGCGGATCAGGTCGGCGCTTTCGCGGGGCGCGGTGTAGCCCACCGTATCGGGAATGTTGATCGTCGTGGCACCTGCCTTGATGGCGATCTCGATCACGCGGCAGAGGTAATCCCACTCTGTCCGTGTCGCGTCCATCGGCGACCACTGCACGTTGTCACACAGGTTGCGGGCGTGGCTCACGGTCTGTTCGATCCGCTCGGCCATCTCGTCCATGGTCAGGTTCGGGATGGCGCGGTGCAGCGGCGAGGTGCCGATGAAGGTGTGGATGCGCGGACGCTCCGACTTCTTCACCGCGTCCCAGCAGCGGTCGATGTCGGGAAGCTGGGCGCGGGCGAGGCCGCAGATCACGGCGTTCTTCGACCGTTCGGCGATCTCGGACACGGCGCGGAAGTCACCCTCGGACGCGATGGGAAAGCCCGCCTCGATGATGTCGACACCCATGTCGTCCAGAAGCTCGGCGATCTCCAGCTTCTCCTCGTGGGTCATGGTGGCGCCGGGGGATTGCTCGCCGTCGCGGAGCGTGGTGTCGAAGATGAGGACGCGGTTGCTGTCGGTGCTCATGGTCTTGATTCCTCAGATGCTCGGTTTGGAGGCCGGGGTCACGTCGGCGTCTCCGGAATTGGGTTCGCCCCTGGGCTCGATCAGGAGGACCTTCACCTCCTCCTCGGCGCGGGGCCTGTGGGTCTGTCCGGCGGGCACGACGACGATCTCGCCCGCGCGCACCGTCACCGGGTCGCGGTCGTCGTATTCCATGACCATCTCGCCCTCGAGAACAAGGAAGAAGTCATCGGTCGTGTCATGCTTGTGGAACGGGAATTCTCCCTGGAATTTCACCACCATGACGTCGTTGCCATTGTAACCGGCGACTACGTGCGGGTCCCAGTGGGTGGAGAACAGGGCCAGCTTTTCAGCCAGATTTATCGCTTTCATGAAGTGTCCTAACTCGTGCGTGAAGTGGGTCGGCGCGTCACACATGTCCTCTGAGCACGCGCGCCGATCGGGCCACGCTCAGAGGCGAGTTAGCAGCAGGTCCAGGCCACGCGCAAACGGCGCCGGAAGGCGCTGGATGGTCGCGATATGGGCCAAGGTCATCATGGCCGTCACTATACGGACGGAATCGTGAATGAAAACCCATGAAGTTCGCGAAATGATGCCGGGGCGGTCCGGCGGTTCTTTGCGGGTGGGCCGAGTTGGGGCATACTCGTTGAAAACAGGCAGGGCAGGGTGATGATCAGGACATGGGTAACGGCGGGCGCGCTGGCTTTGGGCATCGTCCCCGGCGCGGGCCGGGCAGAGCTTTCGGTCGCGGAAGTCTACTTCTTCGGCAACTCGCTGGTGCATCACCTGAGCGAGCAGTCGAAGCTGACCAACGTCCCGCACTGGATGAACGAGCTGGCGAAGGCGGACGGGCGGTCGTTCGGTGTCGACGGCCAGTGGGGGTTTTTGCGAAACTTCTCGGACGGGCTGCCGCCCACCGCCAACTGGTCCTTCGAAGGTGTGCCGGGCGTGTGGGGGCCGTCGCAGGGGTCTTTCGGCGATGCGGGCTTTGACGCGGTGCTGGTGACGCCCGCGAATTTCATCCAGTACCAGTTGCCCGACGTGCCCTACGAGGGCGACAACCCCTCTGGCGAAACGCCTCTGGGCGCCATGCAGAAGCTGTTCGACTGGGTGCACGAGGAAAGCCCCGAGAGCGCGCTCTACGTCTATGAAGGCTGGGCGGAGATGGACGGCATCACCGGCCGCTTCCCCCCGCGTGAACGGGCGTTCGAGACCTACCACGAGGTCAACCGGGGCGATTATCACCAGTGGTATCTCGACCTGATCGGAATGCTGGAGGTCACGCGCCCCGACTACGAGGTGGAGCTGATCCCCGTCGCCTCCGTGCTGGCGGGGCTGATGGCGGAGGGTGGTCCGCTGGCCGACGTTCCGCCCGCGGATCTGTACGAGGACAGCGCCCCGCATGGTACCGCGTCGCTGTATTTCCTTGCGGCCATGGTCACTTACGCCTGGATCTACGAGGTGCCGCCGCCGGAGGGATACCGCCCGCCCGCGACGCTCCTGCCCGAGGTGGTGGAGAACTACGCCGAGATCGCCCGCCTGATCTGGGCGGCCGCCCCGGAGCGCGAGGCACGGGCGCCCGCCGAAACCGGGGGCGCAGAGGCGGTCGTGGAGGAGGCCGAGGTCGCTGCCGCCGACCTGCCGGAGCGTGAGGCGGTGATCCTGCCGCCCGCGGGCATCCGGCCCGATGGAGTGCCGTCGCTGGGCATGGGGCTGAACGGGATCGCCGACTGGTCGACCCAGCATCCCTTTGTGGACATGATGAAATCCGCGCGCGGCTGGGTCGGTCACACGGCGGAGGGCTGGGGCGCGATATCCACCGTGGAACTGCGGGCCGGTGGCTACCTCGACGAGAACGACTGGCCGGTGCGTGTCCCGGAAGAGGCGACCGCGTTGGAAGCGGTGCTGCTGACCGACCAGAACCCGGATCAGTCCTGGCTGCGCGGGTCTTACGTGCTGCGCTACGAGGGCACCGGAGAGTTGAAGCTGTCGGGCCGCGCGAAGCGGGTGCGCTATGACGAGCACGAGGTGGGCTTCTTCTACGAGCCGGGCGAGGGGGTGGTGGGCGTCAGGATCACCGAGACCTCGGCCGACGATCCGATCCGCAACATCTCGGTCGTGAAGGAGGAGCTGGTGCCGCTGTGGGAGGCGGGCGCGCTCTTCAACCCCTTGTTTCTTGATACAATTCAGGACGTTCGGGAAATCCGGTTCATGGACTGGATGATGACGAACGGCTCTCCGGTGATGACCTGGGAGGACCGTCCGGTCATGGAATTGTCGACGTGGAGCGAGTGGGGCGTGCCGCTTGAGGTGATGATCCGGCTGGCCAACGTGATCGGCGCCGACCCGTGGTTCACCATGCCGCACCAGGCCGACGACGCCTATGTCCGGCAGTTCGCCGAGATGGTGGAGCGCGATCTGGACCCCGGGCTGAAGGCCTATGTCGAGTACTCCAACGAGGTCTGGAACCAGATCTTTCCGCAGGCCGTCTATGCGCGGGAGCAGGCGACGACCCTCTGGGGTGAGAGCGAGATGGGCTGGATGCAGTGGTACGGGCTGCGCTCGGCACAAGTGATGGACATCTGGACCGAAGTTTACGGCGATGCGGCGCAGGACCGGCTGGTCCGCGTGGCGGCGACGCACACCGGCTGGCCGGGGCTGGAGGAGAACATCCTCGTGGCGCCGCTGGCCTATCTGGCGCTGGGCAAGAAGCCGGTGGAAAGCTTCGATGCCTATGCGGTGACGGGCTATTTCGGGTACGAGATGGGCACCGAGGAAATGGCCCGACGGATGGACGGGTGGCTCGACCAGTCGGAGGAACTGGCCACCAAGGCCGGAGAGGCCGAGGGCCTGCGCCGTGTCGCCCTGCGGGAGTTCGTGAAGGACGCGCGCTTCGAAGGGGCCATCGCGCCGGTGGCCAAGGCCTTGGAAGAAGGGTCTTTATCGCAACTCGTTAACGAAGTGTTCCCGTACCACGCCGACGCGGCAATGAAATACGACCTGACGCTGGTGATGTACGAAGGCGGCACCCATGTCGCCGGGCATGGCGCGCGGGTGAACGACGAACGGCTGACGGCCTTCTTCCGGGAATTCAACTATACCCCTGAAATGGCGAAACTTTACGAGATCCTGATGGGCGGCTGGGCGGCTGCCGGGGGCACGCTGTTCAACGCCTTCGTGGACGTGGCGCCGGCCACGCAATGGGGGTCCTGGGGCGCATTAAGACATCTTGAGGATTCCAACCCGCGCTGGGACATGCTGATGGCCTACAACGCCAGCGGACCCCAGTGGGAAACCCGCGATCCCGTTGTTTTCGAAGACGGAATCCGCGCGCTGGGCTCGGGCTCGGACGAGCGGGTGGAGGGCACGGCGGCAGAGGATTACCTCGTCGCGCTGGGCGGGGACGATATTATCCTGACCGGCGGCGGCGCGGACGTGGTGCACGGCGGGGCCGGGCGCGACGTGGTGGTGCTGCCCCTGCCGCAGGAAAGTTATGAATTCCAGCAGGTTGGCGACCGGCTGGAGGCCACGGGCCCGGATGGCACGATCCGCATGGCCGGGGTCGAGGTGCTGCGATTCGAGGTCGAGAACGGCCCCGACATGGCGGTCGAGAGCCTCGGGGGTTAACCCGCCGCCCGCGGCGTTCATCCTCGCCCGTTAACCCAATCTTATGGTGAGTCCCGGCCGGTTCAGCCCCTCGAACCGGCCGGTTGTTAACCATGGAATCCGGCGATAGCGGCGCGATCCGGCAAAAATCCGGGGTTCGCCCCGGTCGCGCCGGAAAAGCGCACTGACGCGTCACACGTTTCCGTGAACACAGGGACGAATTCCGCCGCACCTCCTCCCGAAGGCGTCCTCAGGAGCCCTTCTTGGAGAGGCGCCGGATTTCTTCCACCAGCACCTCTGCCCCTAGGGAGGCGCGGAACTTGTCCTCTATATGCGCGCGGCCCGCGGCAGAGAGGCGGAGCAGCGCGTCGGGGTCGCCCGCCAGCGCGCGGATGGTGCGGGCCAGCTGCCCGGGGTTCTTCGGTTCGACGAGATAGCCGGTCGAACCGTCGTCGATCAGCTCGCGCACCCCGCCCGCGTCGGTGCCGATGGTGGGGACGCCCATGGACATCGCCTCCATGTAGGCGACGCCCAGCGGTTCGTGCCAGGAGGCGAGGACGAAGAGGTGGGCCTCTTCCAGCTTGGCCTTCACCTGCTCGGCCGAGATCGCGCCCAGAAGCTTCACGTGGTCCTGCAGGCGGAGCTTCTTGAGATGGGCCTCAAGCTCCTGCCGGTAGCCGGTGCCGCCGTCGTCGTCTTCGCCCGCGATCTCGACCCGCACGTCGGTGCCCTGGTCGATGAGCTGGCGGGTGGCGGTCATCAGGTCCTGATGGCCCTTCACGATGTTGAGCCGCGCGCAGGAGAAGATGCGCAGCGGGCGGCCGTGTTCCGGCGGGGCGTACGGGGCCTTGCGCGACAGGATGTCGGTGTCGACGCCCATGGGCCGCACGATCAGCCGTTCGGGCAGGTCGCCGGCGAGTTCCTCGTGCACCTCGGCCAGCAGCTTTTCGGTGATGACCGTGGCAAAGGAGGCGCGGCGCCACTTGAAGCGCTGGCCGGGGCCGTAGTCGGACAGCGGGCCGTGCAGCGTCAGCGAGTAGTTCGGCCCGCCCATGCGGTGCGCCAGCGCGGCGATGAAGGCGGCGCGGGCGGCGGAATGGGCGTGGATGTGATCCAGTTGCAGGCGGCGCGACGCGGCATGAAGCCGGTCGGCGGCGGCGAGGCAGACGGTCACGTCCTTCATGAAGGTGCGCGGTTCCGACAGCACCCATTTCGCCAGACCCTTCGGCAGAAGCCTGGCGATGGCGGCGCTGGCGCGGAACGGGTCGAGACGGCCGAGATACGTGGTGCGGGCGATGGCCTCTCCGGACCAGTCGTGCGAAATGAGCCCTGCGGGGGGTCTGCGTGTGGAAAAGACGTGAACGGAATGCCCCATCGCTTCGAGCGCCTTGATTTCGCGCCAGAAGAAGATGTGAGTTTGTCCCGGGAATTGCGGGACCAGATAACCGATGCGGAGGCCTTGCGGCACGAATGATTCCCTGAAGTTTGGCAGCCCTGCCCTCCCACAGACAGGTGGGCCAACTATTCCGGGGGGTATCATCATTTGGCCATAGTTAACTGAAAGTAAGGGTCTGCCACCGACCCGGTTTTTCCTGGGGTGTGGCGCAGCGGGTACGGGTTCGTGCGTAAGAGTGACAACACATATGCGATGCGGGCGGCGGTGATCGTCCCGGCCAGCAACGAGGCGGCGCTGATCGGCGGCTGCCTTTCGGCGCTTGTCGCGTCGGAGTGGCCCGGCCCGGATGGCGTGGAGGTCATCGTGGTGGCCAACGGCTGCACCGACGACACGGCCGAGCGGGCGCGGGACCATGCCGGGGCCTTTGCCGCGAAGGAGTGGCGGCTGACGGTGCTGGAGCTGGCGGAGGGCGGCAAGCTGGGCGCTCTGAACGACGGCGACGCCGCGGTGTCGGCGCCGGTGCGGATCTACCTCGACGCCGATGTGACGGTCGGGCCGGGGGTGATCCGGCAGGTCGTCGAGGCGCTGGAGGTCGACGCCCCGCGCTATGCCAGCGGCCGGGTGGAGATCGCGGCGGAGGGCGCGGTGTCGCGCGCCTACGCCCGGATCTGGCGGCAGGTGCCTTTCATGGCGGCAGGTGTGCCGGGATGTGGTCTGTTCGCGGTCAATGCCGCGGGCCGCGCGCGCTGGGGGGCCTTTCCCGACATCATTTCCGATGACACCTTCGTGCGGCTGAACTTTACTCCGGAAGAGCGGGTGCGGGTCGACGCCGCCTACCGCTGGCCAATCGCCGAGGGTTTTTCCCGGCTCGTGCGTGTAAGACGCAGGCAGGATGCCGGTGTCGAGGAGATCGGGCGTATGTACCCGCAATTGCTGAAGAACGAGGACAAGGCGCCGCTGGGGGCGGGCGCGAAGCTGCGGATGGCGCTGCGCGATCCGCTGGGCTTCGGCGTCTATTCCGGTGTCGCGCTGGCGGTGAAGGCCACCCGCGGGCGGCAGAGCGGCTGGAGTCGCGGGCGATGATCGCGCTGTCGAGGCTGCGCGGCGGGTCGCTGGGTGCGCGGGTGATGCGGTCCTCGCTGCTGACGGTGGGGGGCTTCGGCTTCAGCCAGATGGTGCGGCTGGCGTCGAACCTGATCCTGACGCGGCTGCTGTTCCCCGAGGCCTTCGGCCTGATGGCGCTGGTGATGGTCTTCCTGATGGGCCTGCACCAGTTCAGCGACGTGGGCGTGGTGCCCGCGATCATGCAGTCGAAGCGGGGCGACGACCGGGATTTCCTCGATACGGCGTGGACCATGCAGGTGGTGCGCGGCTTCGGCCTGTGGGTGGTGGCCTGCGCGCTGGCCTGGCCCGCGGCGCAGTTCTTCGGGGCGCCGCAGCTGGCGCACATGCTGCCGGTGGCCGCACTGACGCTGGTGATCGACGGGTTCAGGCCGACCAAGATGGTCACCGCGAACCGCCACCTGATGCTGGAGCGGGTGACGCTTCTGGACATGGTCACGCAGCTTTCGGGCGTCGTGGCCGCGATCCTGCTGGCGTGGTGGTGGGGCAGCGTCTGGGCGCTGGTCGCCTCGGCGCTGGTCGGGTCCTGCGTGCAGCTTTACCTCAACACCCGCTTTCTGCCCGGCGTGCGCGACCGCCTGCGCTGGGACCAGAGCGCCGCGCAGGAGCTCATCTCGTTCGGCAAATGGGTCTTCCTCGCCACCGTGTGCGGGTTCTTCTACAATCAGGCCGACAAGATCCTGATGGGGAAATTCCTGCCGCTCGACGTGTTCGGCGTCTACAACATCGGGTTCTTCTGGGCGTCCTTCCCGCTGATGCTGGGCTACATGGTGACGCAGAAGATCCTGATCCCGATCTACCGGGAGGCCCCCCCGCGCGCGAGCGCCCGCAACTTTGCCAAGCTGCGCAAGATGCGGGTGATCGTGACGAGCCTGCTGATGGTCTTTGTCGGCATCTTCTCGGTACTGGGTGTGTGGCTGGTGGGAATGTTGTACGATGACCGTTACGCGGCGGCGGGGGCGGTGGCCGTGGTGCTGGCCTGCGCACAGATGCCGTTGCTGATCGTGATGACCTACGACCAGGCGGCGCTGGCGGCGGGCGACTCGCGGCGGTTCTTCTACCTGGCGCTGACGCGCGCCGTGCTGATCTGGATCGGCCTGATCGTGGGCGTCTGGGAGCACGGCCTGCTGGGAGCGCTGATCGGCATGGGGGTGGCCTACCTGGCTGCCTACCCGGCGGTGGTCTGGCTGGCCGTGCGCATGGGCGCCTGGGACGCCGCGCATGACGTGGGTTTCGCATTGGTTGCAGTATGTTTAACATCGCTCGCATTGTGGGTAAATTGGGGCGCAATTGTGGCATTGGCGGCCATGTGACCCCACCCCTTCGGATAGGTCGATTATCAGTACGACCTGCCGCGATTCAAATCAGGGTGCCGCATTGTGCAGCACCCGGAGACAAGGCCCCGGCAAATAAGACCATTTGCGGGGGATTACCTAAAAATCGCCGTATTCACCCCGCATTTACCATTCAGGGTGGTGGCGTAGTGAGGGGCATGGTGTGTTGGGCATGACGGACGCTTACGGCGAGAACGACATCGCAATTGTCGGGATGGCGGCGCATCTTCCGGGTGCGGCGGATATCGACGCCTACTGGCGCAACCTGCGCGACGGGGTATCCTCCATCCGGCGCCTTTCCGAAGAAGAGCTGCGCGAGGCGGGCGAAGATCCCGGCCTGATGCGCCACCGCGACTACGTCCCCTTTGCCGCGCCGCTCGACGGGTTCGAGATGTTCGACGCGGACTTCTACGGGCTGTCGCCCAAGGACGCGGGCGTGATGGACCCGCAGCACCGCCAGTTCCTTGAATGCGCATGGGAGGCGCTGGAGACCGCGGGCCACGTGCCCGAGGGCTTCGACGGCCGGATCGGCGTCTTTGCCGGCTGCGGGATGGGATCGTATTTCTACTTCAACGTCTGTTCGAACCCGGACCTCGTGGACAGCACGGGGATGTTCCTGCTGCGGCACACCGGGAACGACAAGGACTTCATGACGACGCGCCTGTCGCACATCCTGAACCTGAAGGGCCCTTCGGTGAACCTTCAGACGGCGTGTTCGACCTCGCTCGTGGCGGTGCACTACGGGGTGCAGGCGCTGCTGAACGGCGAATGCGACATGGTGCTTGCGGGCGGCGTGACGATCGAGCTGCCGCAGAACCGCGGATACCTTTACAAGGAGAACGAGATCCTCAGCCCGGACGGCGCCTGCCACGCCTTCGACCACCGCGCGCAGGGCACGGTGTTCGGGTCCGGCGCGGGGGTCGTGGTGCTGCGCCGCATGGCCGACGCGGTGGCGGACGGCGATCACATCTGGGCGGTCATCAAGGGCACGGCGGTCAACAACGACGGTTCGGCCAAGGCGGGCTACCTCGCCCCTTCGGTGGAAGGGCAGGCGGAGGCCATCGCCGAGGCGCAGGCCGTGGCGGGCGTCACCTCGGACACGGTGGATTACGTGGAATGCCACGGCACCGGCACCTATCTGGGCGACCCCATCGAGGTCGCCGCGCTGACGGAGGCCTTCCGCGAGACATCGGAGGCGGTGGGCCATTGCCGCATCGGGTCGGTCAAGACCAACATCGGGCACCTCGACACGGCGGCGGGCGTCGCCTCGCTGGTGAAGGCGTCGCTGGCGCTGCATCACCGGCAGATGCCGCCCTCGCTGGGCTTCGAGGCGCCGAACCCGGCCATCGGGTTCGAGGGCTCGCCCTTTTTGGTGAACGACCGGCTGACCGCCTGGGAGCGAGGGGCGCATCCGCGCCGCGCCGGGGTGAACTCGCTTGGCGTGGGCGGGACGAACGCGCACGTCGTGTTGGAAGAGGCGCCGGAGATCGCCAGCGAAGAAAGCGACTGGCCGTTCCAGATCCTGACCGTCTCGGGCCGGTCGAAGGCCGCGCTGGAAGACAACGCGGCGCGGCTGGCGGCGCATCTGCGCGCCCATCCCGAGCAGAAGCTGGCGGACGTGGCCTATACGCTGCGCGAAGGCCGCCGGGCGTTCGAAAAGCGCATGGTGGTGGTCGCCGAGAGCCACGAACAGGCGGCGCGCTACCTCGACGGCGACGCGCGGCGGCGGCACCTGCACGAGGCGCTGGAACGGCCCGAGGTGGTCTTCATGTTCCCCGGCGGCGGCGCGCAATACGCGGGCATGGCGCGCGACCTCTATGAGACGGAGCCGGTCTTTGCGGAGTGGATGGACCGCGGGCTGGAGCATCTGGCAGGGCTTGAGGCGGAGGCCGCGGGCGGTCTGGCGGCCGAGAAGGCGCAGACGCTGAAGGCGCTGTGGCTGCCGGAGACGGCAGAGGACGTGGCGGCGGCGGACCGGGCGCTGCTGCGCCCCTCGGTCCAGCTTCCGCTGATCATGATCACCGAATACGCGCTGGCGCAGATGTGGATGGGCTGGGGCGTCACGCCGGTGGCGCTGACCGGCCATTCCATGGGCGAGAACACGGCGGCCTGCCTTGCGGGCGTGATGTCCTTCGAGGCGTGCATCGGTCTCGTGCACCTGCGCGGACGGCTGTTCGACACGGTGGAGCCGGGCGGGATGCTGTCGGTCGCGCTGTCGGCGGATGCGCTGCGGCCGATGCTGGGCGACGCGCTGGACCTTGCCGTGGTGAACGGCCCGGGGCTGTCTGTCGCCTCCGGCCCGGTGGCGGCGCTGGAGGACCTGCGCGCGCGGCTGGAGCGCGAGGGCATCGACTGCCAGCGCATCGGCATCGACGTGGCGGCGCACAGCCGGATGCTGGAGCCGATCCTTGCGGAGTTCGGGGCATACCTGCGCGGGCTGGAACTGCGCGCCCCGGTGCTGCCGCTGACCTCCAACGTGACGGGCGCGCGGATGACCGACGCGCAGGCCACGGACCCGGACTACTGGGTGTCCCACCTGCGCAGCACGGTGCTGTTCGGCGACTGCATCGGCGCGGTCGCGGGCGAGGGGCGCGTGTTCCTCGAGGTCGGGCCGGGCAAGGCGCTGTCCTCGCTGGCGCGGCAGCATACTTCGGTCGCGGCGCAGGCGGTTCTGTCGAGCCTCCGGCACCGGGACGAGGACGTGCCCGACGACCGTTTCATGTTCGAGGTGCTGGGGCGGCTGGCCGCGCTGGGCGTCGAAATCGACTGGGGCCAGGTCTGGGGCGAGGCGCGGCGCAAGCGCGTGGTGCTGCCGACCTACGCCTTCCAGCGGCAGAGCTATTTCATCGCGCCGGGCACCGCGCGGACGCAGGGCTCCACCTACCTGATGCGCAACGACGAGATCGAGAGCTGGGGCTGGAAGCCGGTCTGGCGCCCGCGCGCGGCAGAGGTCGAGGTCGACGTGGCGCACGGGCTGGAGGACGCGGAGCGGCAGGTCTGGCTGGTGTTCCGCGACGAGGCGGGCGTGGGCACGCGGGTGTCCGCCCGGCTGCGCGCCGCCGGTCATGACGTGGTCGAGGTGCGCCCCGGCGACGCCTTTGCCCGGCTGTCCGACGGCAACTACGTGCTGGCGGCGGAGCGCGGGCGCGAGGGCTATGACCTGCTTGTCGCGGACCTTTCGGCGCGCGGCCTGCTGCCGACGCGCATCGCGCACCTGTGGCTTCTGACGGAGGGCGAGGGGCACCGGCCCGGGTCGTCCTTCTTCCACCGGGTGCAGGAGCAGGGCTTTTACGCGCTGCTGTTCCTTGCGCAGGCGCTGGAGGCGGAGAACACGCCGCGCCCGCTGCACCTGACGGTCGTGACCAACGGCGCGGCCCGGCTGCGGGACGAGGCGCTGCCCTACCCGGCAAAGGCCACCATCGCCGGTCCCGCACGGGTCATGCCGAAGGAGCTGTCGGGTGTCACCGTCTCTACCCTCGACGTGGTGCTGCCGGTCGCCGGGGAGGCGCCGTTCTGGGCGCGCACCAAGGCGGAGGCGGCGCGCGCCGCCGCGCTGGATGCGCTGGATACCCGCGTGCTGGAGGAACTGCTGGCCGAGCCGGGCAACCGCATCGCCGCGCTGCGCGGCGACCGCCGCTACGAATGCGCGATGAAGCCGGTGGCCCTGCCGCCGGCACAGGAGGTCCCGGAGGGCGGCGTGGTGCTGATCACCGGCGGCTTCGGTGGCATCGGCCTGACGCTGGCGGGCGATCTGGCCAAGCGCGGTGCGAAGCTGGCGCTTCTGGCGCGCAAGGCCCTGCCGGAGCGGTCGGAGTGGGACGATTACCTGATGCGCCACGCCCCGCAGGACGCGGGCGCCCGGCGCATCCGGGCGGTCTTGGCGCTGGAGGCGCAGGGCGCCGAGGTCATGGTGCTGGCCGGTGACGTCTGCAACGCGTCGCGGATGCGCGAGGTCCGCGCCGAGGTCGAAAAGGCCTATGGCCGGATCACCGGCATCGTGCACGGCGCGGGGGTGATCGACGACGCGCCGATGCTGGCCAAGACACCGGCCAGCGTCGAGGACGTGTTCACGCCGAAGATCCACGGCACCGACGTGCTGGGCGAGGTCTTTCCCGACGGCGATGCCGACTGGATGGTGCTGTTTGCCTCGTCCTCCACCGTGACGGCGCCGGCCGGGCAGGTGGATTACGTCGCCGCCAACGAATTCCTCAACGCCTTTGCGCAGGCGCGGTCCGGCAAGACGCGGGTTGTGGCGCTGAACTGGGGCATCTGGAACGAGGTCGGCATGGCGGCAGAGGCCGTGGCCGCGCGCACCGGCGACCTGCCGAAACCGCCGGTGACGGATGTGGCGCTGCCGATGCTGGACACCGCCAGTTTCGACGCGCAGGGCAACCGCGTCTTCCACGCCCACTGGTCGGTGAACGACTGGTGGATCGGAGAGCACCGCACCCGCGCGGGCGACGCGCTGCTGCCCGGCACCGGCTACCTGACGCTGGCCGCCCATGCGCTGCGCGCCCACCACGAGGACGGCGCCTTCGAGGTGCGCGACCTGAACTTCCTGCGGCCGCTGAAGGTGGCGGAGCAGGGCACGCGCGAGGTCAAGGTGCGGCTGGAGCGGACGGATTCCGGCTATGATTTCGCGGTGCTGGCGGATGTGAGCCTGAACGGGCGGCACGGCTTTGCCGCCCATGCCGAAGGGGCGCTGTCGCTGATGCCGCTTTCGCGGCCCGAGGCGCTGGACCTCGACGCGATCCGCGCGCGCTGCGTGTCGAAGCGGGACGGCGAGGGCGGCAAGATGACCGCCGCGCAGGAGGTCCATCTGGCCTTCGGCCCGCGCTGGAAGGTGCTGGACCGCACGGCGCTGGGCCGGGGCGAGGGCATCGCGGAGCTGTCGCTGGGCGCCGTGGCGGAGGGCGACCGCTGCCTCCTGCACCCGGCGCTTCTGGACATCGCGACCGGCTGGGCGATGGACCTGATCGAGGGTTACCAGGCGATGCACCTCTGGGTGCCGGTGCGCTATGCCTCGGTCAAGGTGCATGCGCCGTTGCCCGACCGCATCGTGTCGTGGGTGCGCAACGCCGCCGAGAACCGCGCCGACCGCGCGGCGGCGTCCTTCGACGTGACGCTGTGCGACACGGACGGGACCGTCGTGGCGGAGATCAAGGGGTTCACCATCCGCAAGCTGGACAGCCCGGACGCCCTGTCGGCCACGCGCCTGACCTCGGCGGAGGTGGAGTTCGACGAACCGGGTGCGACGCAGGCCCTGTCGCCCGCGGAGGAACGGCTG
Source organism: Sagittula sp. MA-2 (assembly GCF_030126985.1). GTDB lineage: Bacteria > Pseudomonadota > Alphaproteobacteria > Rhodobacterales > Rhodobacteraceae > Sagittula. The sequence goes on from NZ_CP126145.1 coordinate 4,509,973, forward strand.
GCCCACAACCTGTCGCAGGGCATCCTGCCCGACGAGGGGGCAGAGGCGTTCCGCCGGGTCCTGGCCTCGGGCGAGCGGCAGGTGGTGGTGTCCTCCATGGATCTGCCGTCGCTGGTCCGGCAGGCGTCGGTGGTGGAAAGCGTGGCGAGCCAGTCCTTCGACCGGCCGCAGCTGGACAGCGACTTTGTCGCGCCGGAGGGCGAGATCGAGGTGCGGCTGGCGGGCTTCTGGCAGGACCTGCTGGGCGTGTCGAACGTCGGTGTCGAGGACAGCTTCTTCGACCTCGGGGGGCATTCGCTGATCGCGGTGCGGCTGTTCGCCATGGTCAAGAAGGCGTTCCGCGTCGACTTCCCGATCTCGGTCCTGTTCGAGGCGCCGACGATCCGCGCCTGTGCCCGCCTGATCGAGGCGGAGATCGGCCCGGTCGGCGGCGATACCCCGGACGTGCAGGCCGCGCCGGTGCGGCGGTTCAAGCACCTCGTCGCCATGCACGACGGCGACGGCGGCGCGCAGCAGCCGTTCTTCCTGATCGCGGGCATGTTCGGCAACGTGCTGAACCTGCGCCACCTCGCGCACCTGCTGGGCACCGACCGGCCGTTCTATGGCGTGCAGGCGCGCGGGCTGTACGGCGGCGAGGCGCCGCACGAGACGATCGAGGAGGCGGCCCGCGACTACATCGCCGAAATCCGGCAGGTGCAGCCGGAAGGGCCCTACATGCTGGGCGGGTTCTCGGGCGGGGGGATCACCGCCTACGAGGTCGCCCGGCAGCTCGAGGCCGAAGGGCAGGCGGTGTCGCTGGTTGTCCTTCTGGACACGCCGCTGCCGCAGCGCCGTCCGTTGTCGCTGCCCGACCGGCTGATCATCCAGGGCCACAAGGCGCGCGAGAAGGGGGTGCTGTATCCCTTCGTCTGGGCGCGGAACCGCATCGCCTGGGAGTTTGCCAAGCGCCGCCAGTCCGGGGTGACGGAGGAGGCGCACGGGTTCCACAACGCCGAGATCGAGGCGGCCTTCTACCGCGCGATCTCTGCATACAACGTGCATCCATGGGATGGGCGGCTGGTGCTGTACCGTCCGCCGCTGAAGGGCAAGTGGCGGGTGTCCGGCGGAAAGCTGGTCAACTCGGAACGGACCTACGTGCTGGAGGACAACGACTGGCGCACGGTGGCGCCGCAGGTGGAGGTCCACGAGGTGCCGGGCGACCACGATTCCATGGTGCTGGAGCCGAATGTCCGCGTCCTGGCGGCGCTGATGCGCGACGCCATCGAGGCGGCGGAGGCCGGGCAGCGCGGCGGCGGAGAGGTGCTCCGCTTTCCGGGGCACGCGGCGGAGTAGGTCATGGCGCGTGTGCTGGTCGTATCGCTGAACTACCGGACCCCGGAGATGACGCTGCGGTCGCTGCGCGCGGCGCTGGGCGCGCTGGACGGTGTCGAGGCCGACGTGGTCTGCGTCGACAACGACAGCGGTGACGGGTCTTTCGAGGCGATCCGGGACGCGGTGGAGGCCGAGGGGCTGGACGTGCGCGTGATCCAGTCGGGCCACAACGGCGGCTTCGGCGCGGGCAACAACGTGGGCATCGCGGCGCGGATGGCGGACGGGTCGGCGCCCGACTACGTCTACCTGCTGAACTCCGACGCCTTTCCCGCGCCCGGTGCGATTGCCGCGCTGGTCCGCCACATGGAGGCGCATCCGGACACCGGCATCGCCGGGTCGCGCATCGTGGGCGAGGACGGGGAACCGCACTGGACCGCCTTCCGCTTCCCCTCAGTCGCGTCGGAGCTGGAGGGCGCGGCGCGCCTCGGCCCGATCACGCGGATGCTGGAGGCGCACAGGGTGCCGCTGGGTGTGCCCGAGGCGACCCGCCCCGTCGACTGGCTGGCCGGGGCCTCGATGATGATCCGACAAAGCCTTCTGGACCGCATCGGCGGCTTTGACGAGACCTTCTTCCTCTACTTCGAGGAGACCGACCTGTGCCTGCGCGCGGCGCGTGCCGGGCACGGTACACATTATGTATGCGAAAGCGAAGTGATGCACATCGGCTCTGTCTCGACGGGGATGCGCCGGTGGCAGCGGGTGCCGGGCTTCTGGCTGGACAGCCGCTGGCACTACTTCTCGAAGAACCACGGGCGGGCCTATGCCATGGCCGCGACCGCCGCGCATGTGGCCGGTGGCCTGCTGTGGCGGCTGAGGGTGCTGTTGCAGAAGAAGCCGCCCGCCGATCCCGCGCATTTCCTGCGCGATCTCGTGAAACACGACCTGAATGCCATGCTGCGCCCGCTTCCGGCGACAGCCGGCCCGCAACGGAGGGAAGACCATGCCCGCGTTTGACTGCGTCCTGATGGGAAACGAATCTCTGCTGGTGCAATGCGCCGAGATGGTGCTGAAGCGCGGCCACCACATCCGCGCGGTTGTCACGAAAAGCGATGACGTCCGCCGCTGGGCGTCGGGGCGCGGGCTGCGGGTGGAGCACTACGGTCCGGGCCTGTCGGAGCGGCTGGGCATCTTCGACTGGCTCCTGTCCATCGCCAACCTCGAGATGATCCAGGACAACGTGCTGCGCTGCGCGGTGTCGGGGGCGGTGAACTTTCACGACGGGCCGCTGCCGCGCCATGCCGGGCTGAACGCGCCGGTCTGGGCGCTGATCGAGGGCGAGACGACGCACGGTGTGTCCTGGCACATGATCGACGGCGGCGTGGACGAGGGCGACGTGCTGGTGCAGCGCGGCTTTGACGTGACGCCGGAGGATACGGCGCTGACGCTGAACACCAAGGCGTGGGAAGCAGCGATCGGCTCTTTCCCCGAGGTTCTGGACCAGTTGGAGACCGGCCTGAAACGCCAGCCGCAGGACCTGTCGCAGCGCAGCTATCACGCTCTGAAGGACCGGCCCGCGGGCTTCGGCCTTCTGGATTTCACCCGCCCCGCGACCGAGCTTGAGCGGCTGGTGCGCGCGCTGGATCACGGGCCCTACTGGAACCCGCTGTGCGCCGCGAAGCTGCGGTCGCGCGATGCGCTCTGGCTGGTGGGCGGCGCGCGGGTCGAACAAAGCCACGCCGCGCCCGGCACGGTGCTGGAGGCGGGCGACCGGCTGGTCGTGGCCTGCGGCGGCGGCGCGCTGGTCCTGACAGGGCTGACGCGCATCTGCGGGATGCCGGCGGAGGCGTCTGAGATCGCGGCGGTGGGCGACGTGCTGCCGCTGGGCGCGGACGGCACGGTGACGGACGCGGTGCGGGCAGAGAAGGCGGCGCGCGCGGCCTTCCGCACTTATGCGCCGGCGACGGTGCCCGGGGCGGGCGGCACGCCGGGCGACATCCGCGCGCTGGAACTGGAGAACGTGACGGAGGCGGCGGTGTCGCTCTGGGCGCGGCGGGTCACCGGGCTTGAGGCCGCGGACCTTGCGCGCGCCTGGCACACCGGCAGCGACCTGGTGTCCGACTGGGCGCTGTGGCGCTGCGGTGCGGAGCCGTCCGAGCCGCTGCCCTTTGCCACCGACCTCTTTGCCCGCGCGCCGGAACTGTCCTGGCCGGAGATGCCGGAGATCGGCGTCAGCCACGGCGGCCACGTCCCCGGAACGGTGGTCACGGTGGACCTGCAGACCCGGGCGCTGACCTACGACGCGGGCCGCCTTGCGCCGCGCATGGCCGAGATCCTCGCCGCACGGCTGGAATGCTGGGCCACGACGCCCGAACTGCCGCTGCCGGAGGCGGAGCGTGCGCTGGTCGTGGACGAATGGAACCGGACGGAGATGGCGCATGACCGCGCCCTGACCATGCAGACCGCGTTCGAGGCGCAGGTCGCCCGGACGCCCGACGCCGTGGCGCTGATCTTCGAGGACACGAAGCTGACCTACGCCCAGCTCAACGCCCGCGCCAACCGCGCCGCGCACCTTTTGCGCGAGATGGGCGTGGGGGCCGGGCAGGTCGTGGGCCTGTGCACCTCGCGCTCCGTCGACCTGATGGTCGGCGCGCTGGCGATCCTGAAGGCGGGCGGGGCCTATCTGCCGATGGACCCGTCCTATCCGGCGGACCGGCTGCAGCACTTCGTCGAGGACAGCGGCGCCAAGGTGATCGTGACGCAGGCCGCGCTGGAAGCAAAGCTGCCCCGCCACGACGCGGCACTTCTGGTGCTGGATGCAGAGCCGCGGCTGTCAGACATGCCGGAGGGTGATCCGGCGCCCGTCAGCGGGCCGTCCGATCTTGCATACATGATATATACAAGCGGCTCGACCGGCAAGCCCAAGGGCGTCATGGTCGAACACCGCAACGCCGTGAACTTCTATGTCGGCATGGACCAGCACATCCCGGCAGAGGGCGTCTGGCTGGCCGTCACCTCGCTGTCCTTCGACATTTCGGTGCTTGAGCTGTTCTGGACCACGGCGCGCGGCATGACGGTCGTGCTGACCGGCGACGAGGACCGCGGCATGATCTCGAAGGGGCCGATGCCCACGGTCGGCGGCATGGACTTCTCGCTTTACTACTGGGGCAACGACGACGGCGCGGGCCGGGACAAGTACGCCCTGCTGCTGGAGGGCGCGAAGTTCGCGGACGAGAACGGATTCGTCGCGGTCTGGACGCCGGAGCGGCACTTCCACGCCTTTGGCGGGCCTTACCCGAACCCCTCCGTCACCGGCGCCGCCGTGGCGTCGATCACGAAGAACATCGGCGTGCGTGCCGGGTCGGTCGTGGCGCCGCTGCACCATCCCGCCCGCATCGCGGAGGAATGGGCGGTCATCGACAACCTGACCAACGGGCGCGCGGGCATGGCCATCGCCAGCGGCTGGCAGCCCGACGACTTCGTGCTGCGCCCCGAGAACACCCCGCCGGAAAACAAGCCCGCGATGATGCGCGACCTCGACACGGTGCGGAAGCTCTGGCGCGGCGAGGCGGTGGCCTTCCCCCGCAAGGACGGAACCCTGCACGAGGTGGTGACCCAGCCGCGCCCGGTGTCCTCCGAACTGCCGGTCTGGGTGACGACGGCGGGCAACCCGGCCACCTGGAAGGAGGCGGGCGCCAACGGCTGCAACGTGCTGACCCACCTGCTGGGTCAGTCGGTCGCCGAGGTGAAGGGCAAGATCGACCTCTACCACGCGGCGCTGCGCGAGGCGGGGCATGACCCGGCGGACTTCAAGGTGACGCTGATGCTGCACACCTTCATCGCCGACACCCGCGACCACGCCCGCGAGATCGCCCGCGGCCCGATGAAGGACTACCTGAACTCGGCGGCGGGCCTCATCAAGCAGTACGCCTGGGCCTTCCCCGCCTTCAAGCGGCCGGAGGGCGTGTCGAACGCCTTCGACCTGCAGCTCGACGGGCTGGAGCCGGACGAACTGGACGCGATCCTCGACTTCGCTTTCGAACGCTACTTCAACGACAGCGGGTTGTTCGGCACGGTGGAGGACGCGCTGGCGCGGGTCGAGGAGGTCCGGGCCATCGGCGTGACCGAAGTGGCCTGCCTGATCGACTACGGCATCGACCGAGAGGTGGTGCTGGAGGGGCTGCGCCCGCTCGCCAGGGTGGTGGCAAAGGCCAACGAGGCCCGCGCGCTGGCGCCCGACGACTTCTCCATCGCGGCGCAGATCGTGCGGCACGGCGTGACCCACCTGCAATGCACCCCGTCCATGGCGCGGATGATCGCGCTGAACGACGAGGCGCGCTTCGCTCTGAAGGGTGTGCAGCATGTATACCTGGGGGGCGAACCGCTGCCCGGCGCGCTGGTGGCGGAATTCGCCCGCATCACCGGCGCCACCGTCACCAACATGTACGGCCCGACGGAGACGACGATCTGGTCCTCCTGCACGCGCGCCGCCCCCGGCGAACAGGTGGTCAACATCGGCCTGCCGCTCGCCAACCAGCAGCTTTACGTGCTGGACGAGGCGCAGCAGCCGGTGGGCATCGGCATGGAGGGCGAGCTCTGGATCGGCGGCGAGGGCGTGACCCGCGGCTACTGGCATCGGCCCGACCTGACCGCCGAACGCTTCGTGCCGAACCCGTTCCACCCGGGCCGGATGTACCGCACCGGCGACCTCGTGCGCAGGCGCCCCGACGGGCGGATCGACTTCGTCGGCCGGGTCGACCACCAGGTGAAGCTGCGCGGCCACCGCATCGAACTGGGCGAGATCGAGGCCGTGCTCGAGGCGGTCGCCGGCGTCACCCAGGCCGTTGTCATGGCGCGCGAGGACACGCCGGGCGACATGCGGCTGGTTGGCTATTACACCGGCGCGCCGCAGGACGAGGCCGCGCTGAAGGCCGCCATGGCCCGGGACCTGCCCGCCTACATGGTCCCGGGCCGCTTCGTGGCGCTGTCCCGCTTCCCGCTGACGCCGAACCGCAAGGTCGACCGCAAGGCCCTGCCGCGCCCCGAAGCCATCGCCGTCCCGAAAGCCGCGCCAAGGCCGCAGGCCACGCCCAAAGCCGCCCCGGCCCCTGCGCAGGTGGCCACCGGAGCGGGCGCCGACGCCCAGGCCGTTCAGGCGCAGGTGGCGGCGATCTGGGAACGCTTCCTCGGCGTGCAGAAACCGAAAGGCTCGGACAACTTCTTCGACCTGGGCGGCCACTCGCTGCTGGCCGTGCAGGTCCACCGCGCCATCCGCGAGGAACTGGGCGCGGTGAAACTGTCGATCACCGACATCTTCCGCCTGCCGGTGCTCTCGGACCTCGGGAAGAAGGTGGCGGAACTGGCAGGCCCCGTCGTGCCAAAGGCGGTGCCCGCGCAGACCAGGGCAACGGCCCCGGACCCGGTCAAGGTCGCGCAGATGCCCGAACAGACCGCCGCCACGCGTGCCAGTGCCCGCTCCGACGCCATGGCGCGCCGCCGCGAAATGCGCAGCCGCAGACGCGCGTGACCTGTGCCGCCCTCCCCCTGCCTTCATCTTGGCCGAAATACCTCCGGGGGGTCCGGGGGGCGGCGCCCCCCGGCGGGTCGGGCCGCGTCAGCGGTCCGAAACCCCGTGGAAAGCATGTCGAGATGACCGGCCCGCAACAGGCCCTTCTGGCGCTGATCGAGCGCATGCATGCACCCGGTGTACACTGGGGCATGGCGCGGATCGGCGAAGAGACGGAGCTCACCGCTTCGGAGGCGGCCTCCGTCGCCCGGGCGGTGCCTGCCCGCAGGCAGGAGTTCGCCGCAGGGCGCCTTGCCGTCCGCCGCGCCCGCGCGGGCCTCGGCCTGCCGTCTGACGATCTTGCCGAAGGCTTGCCCGCCGGACCTGACCGGCTGCCGGTCTGGCCTGACGGGATGACCGGCTCCATCAGTCACGCCGCCGGGCTTGCGGTGGCCGCGGTCGCCCGCCCGCCGGTGCGTCTGGGCATCGACCTGGAAGAGGACAAACCGCTGGACCCCGAGCTGGTGGAGGAGATCTGCCTGCCTGCCGAAGGGGCCATGCCGCCGATCCGGGTGTTCTCTGCCAAGGAGGCGATCTTCAAGGCGGAGTATCCCCGCACCCGCGTGCTGCACGGTTTCCACGGCATCGAGGTCGACCTTGCCCAAAGCCGCGCCCGCTACACCGATCATCCGGAGGTCGCCGCAATTCCGCCCGAATCGCGGCGGCCCCTACCCATCCTTCAGGCGGTCGGTGGCGGGCTGATCCTGTCGCTTTGCCGGACCGGGGCCTAGCATGGCATCACCAATGTGTGTCCAATCCCGACAGGATCGCTGCATTCACCCTATCCTGCGGAAATTGCGGCGAAACTGTGGCGGTGTTTCGCGATCCGGCGACGCTCTGTTTCCGGGAAACCGACCATCGGGTCGTGGCTTAAATATGGCAAATCGCCTAGATTGCGGCCAGAAGAGGGCGCGTTTCGGTCGCAATCGGTCAATTGCGTTGGCCAGATCGGGGCAGCCCTCTCCGCATCGGGGGCCAACTTTGCGGGAGCATGTGACATGAACCAGTTCCAGTCCGTCGGAGAAATCTTCGCCGCCCTGCGCCGCCGTGCGTGGGTGATCATCGGCATCTTCCTCGTCGGGTGCGTGATCTCGGTCGACTATGCCCTGGTGCAGCAGAAGGTCTACGAGGCGACCGCCGTGGTCCAGATCGAGGACGCCCGCGTCTCCAGCACCGCCGCGGCCACCGTGTCCGACGCCAACGAGGCCTCGCGCCGGCTGCAGCTGATCGAGCAACGGCTGATGTCGCGCGACAACCTCATGACCCTGATGGACAAGTACGACCTGTTTTCCGACGATCCGGAGCGCAACGACGGCGAGCGCATCTACATGATGCGGCAGGCGGCGCGGATCACCCCGATCACCAATCCCGCCCCGACCTTCACCGCCGCCGCGCAGGCGCCGTCGGGTCTGATGATTTCCGTCATGCTGCCCGACCCGGACAAGGCCGCGACCGTGGCGAACGACCTGATGAACAAGGTGATCACCGAATCCCGCGACCGCTCGGCCCGGCAGGCGAGCGAGACGCTGGCCTTCTACGAGACCGAGGAAGCCCGCGTGAACGCGGAGATCGTCGCGCTGGAAAACCGCATCGCGGAGTACAAGCAGGCCAATTCCGCGCAGCTTCCCGCCGGTGTGGCGGCGCTGCGCACCCAGCTGACCACGCTGCGCGAGACGGAGCTGGACCTGGCGCAGGAGATCATCACCATCCAGTCCGACACCGCCCGCAAGCGGCCCGAGGAACTGGCCCGGCAGGTCGCCCAGCTTGAGGATCAGCGCGCGCTGGTCGCCGCCCGCGCGACCGAGATCGAGGGCCAGATCGCATCGGCCCCCGAGGTGGAGCGCCAGCTCAGCCAGCTCGAACGCGAGATGGACCGCCTGAAGGACCAGTACAGCGTCATCACCCGCGGCAAGGCCGAGGCCGAGATGGGCCAGGCGTTGCAGGACCGTCAGGCCGGTGGCCGCTACGAGGTGCTGGAAACCGCGCTGGTGCCGGAGAACCCGATGACCTCCAGCCGCAAGAAGATCGCCGGTATCGGCGCCTTCGCGAGCCTTCTGGCCGGTCTGATGGTGGCGCTCGGGCTCGAAGTGATGAACCCCGCGATCCGCAGCCAGCAGCAGATGGAGCGCCTTCTGGGCATCCAGCCGGTGGTGGCGATCCCGGTGATCAGCAACCGCCGCGACCGGACCTGGGGCGGGCTGAAGTTCCTGGCGCGGGCGCTGGGAATCCTTGCGCTGGTGGGCGGCGTGACCGCCTGGCTGGCGAAGACCTCCGGCCTGGGCGCGCTGTTCGGCAGCGGTACGCCGCGCCGCGCCGTCCGCGGCTGATCCACGACCAATCGGAACACGTGTCCCGTTCTGGTGGGGATCGGACGGGAACGGGACCGCGGCGGGCCGGTGGGGCCTCGCCGCGGTTGCCTGTTGGACTGTTTATTCGGGAGTCTGTCTGAGCGAGAGGGTCGGTGACCGGCCCGAAGGCGCCGCTCAGTAGGCGTAGCGGCCCACGTCCACGCCTTCGGCCTTGTTCAGGATCATGCCCAGAAGCGGCGTTTCGGTGCCGAGACGGCGTTCCACTTCCTTGATCTCGCGCTCTGTCGTCAGGCCGCCGCCGACCACCAGCAGCACGCCGTCGAACAGCGGCTGGAAGGCGATGACGTCGTCGAAGGACAGCGCGGGCGGCAGGTCAAACAGCATCACGTCGGGGCGCAGTTCCTCTTCGATCCGTTCGAGCGTGGAGCGGGTGCGCGGGTCCTGCAGCAGTTCGGAGGCATAGGGCTCCGTCACCGTGTTCAGGCCGAAGGCGATGTTGTGCCCGGCGTTGAAGTCGTTTTCGCCCAGCCGGATCAGGTGATCCTCCGGCGCGATCCTGCCGCGCAGCATGTCGCCGATGGGGCCGGGGCTGTCGACACCCAGCACGCGGTGCAGGTTCGGGCGGCGCATGTCGAAGTCCATCACCAGCGTGCGGGTGTTTTCCTGCCGGGACAGCGAGATGGCGAGGTTGGCGACGGTGAAGGTCTTGCCGCAGCCCTTGCCGGGCGAGGTGACGGCGACCCGTTTCCAGCCGCGTTCGGCCAGCGTGTGCATCAGCCGGGTCCGCAGCACGTCGAAGGTGGCATGAGCCGGGTCGAGCCGGTCCGCGGTGACGACCCGGTTGTGGTTGAGCTGGCCCAGCTCGAACCGCGCCACGGGCAGGTCGAGCCATGCCGTATCGGGCTGCGGGCGTCTGGCCTCCGGACGGGGCGCCGGGGCGGGTGCCGGGGCGGGTCCGGGGGCCGGGGCCGGATGGCTGCGCTGCTCCGGCGTGAGCGAAAGCGGCGGCATGGCCGGGACGGGCCGCGCGGGCGGGGTGTCCGCCTGTGCCTCGTCGGTGTCTGTGTCGTCTTCTTCGGTCGCGGCTGCGCGGCGGGCCTCTTCGGCCAGACGTGCCTCTTCGGCGCGCCGCAGCTTTGCAGCCTGCCGCGCTTCCGCGAGCTTCCGGCGCCGTTCCTCGGCTTCCGCCTCCGCACGTTCCAGTTCTTCTGCCTGACGGCGGGCTTCGGCTTCCGCCTCGGCGCGGGCGTGTTCCTCGGCCTGACGCTGCGCTTCGGCTGCCGCGTCGGTACGGGCGTGTTCCTCGGCCTGGCGCTGCGCTTCGGCTGCCGCGTCGGTACGGGCGTGTTCCTCGGCCTGGCGCTGCGCTTCGGCTTCCGCATCGGCGCTGGCCTGATTATCGGCCTGGAGCCGGGCGTCCGCCTCTGCCTGTTCCTCTGCCCTGCGGCGGGCTTCGGCGGCGGCGAGGCGGGCGGCCTCGCGGGCGCGGGCGAGGCGGCTGGCTTCGGGGTCTGCCGGGCGCTGGGCCCCTTCCTCGCGGGCGCGGCGGGCCAGACGTTCCTCCCGCGTTTCCAGCGGGGGAACCGGGGCCATGTCCTTCGAGGTGTCCTCCTGCACGGAGGGCTCTCCGGGTGTCAGGGGCTTGCGCTTGCGGCGAAACTTGCGGCTGTCCATCATGTTCATGCCTTGTGCCCTCGGGCTCCTGCCCATCCGGCGCAGGCGGCGCGCGCGCCGGTTGATATCTCTGCGCCCCTCGGACGGGCGCAAATGCTCAGACCCGTTAGACCAGTTGAATCTGGCCATAATATGGTGATCCGAAGGGATTGTTTACCAAGCGGCACCATCACACCACCGTCAGAAGCCGAACAGCCCGGCCTCGCCGATGGCCCGGTCGATGAAACGCGCGCGGTCTGCCTCGGGTTGCCAGCCCAGCCGTGCCTTCGGCTTGGCGTTGTCGAAGGGCGAGAAATGCGCCCGGCTTTTCCAGTCGGCCAGCGAGGGACGGACCACGCCCTTGCGGCGCAGCGCGTGCTTCTTCAGCAGGTATTTCACCGCGTCCGAGGCGTAGAAGGCCGTCAGGTTGCCCGAGGACACACGGATGCGCGCGCCGAGCCGGTCGTTGATCGCGTCGAAGTAGTCGCGCGCGGTCAGCATCGGTTCGCCCGTCAGGTTGAAGCTTTCGCCCACCACCGGCGCGTCGATCATGGCGATCAGCCCGTCGGCGATGTCGTCGTTCAGCACGAAGGGCAGGGTGTTGGTGCCCGGGCCCCAGATGCGCGCCGCCCCCGCGCCGTGCCAGCGGGCGATGCCCCAGTGCTGGAGCGGACCGCCGGGGCCGACGACGATGCCGGGGCGGGCGATGACCAGAGGCAGGCCGCGCTCCTTGTGGAGCTTCATGAGCTGGCGTTCGCATTCGGCCTTGGACCGGGCGTACATGTTGCGGTCGGTCATGTCGGCGGGGAAGGGCGTGACCTCCGTGATGGTCCGTGTCGGGTCGGACATGTCGTAGGAGGCGATGGTGCCGGTGTAGATCAGCCGCTTCACGCCGGCCTTTTCGCAGGCCATGCCGATGCGGGTGGCGACGCCGACATCGTGGATCAGCGCGTCGGACCATGTCCCTTCGAGCGAGCGGGCGAGGTTGAAGACCACCTCGATGCCCTGCATCGCCTCTGTCAGCGCGTCGAGGTCGTAGAGGCTGACGCCCACCGTCTCGACGCTGTTGGGCAGGTCTGGGAAGGGGCCGCTTTTGCCGCGGGACAGGACGCGCACGTCATAGCCGTTGTCGACGAGGCGGCGGGTCAGCGCGCGCCCGATGAAGCCGGTGCCGCCGATGACCATGGCGGTGGGCTGCGGCCTGCGGGAGGCGACGGGCGGCGTCGCCACCTGCTTGGCCGCGTCGGGCAGCAGCGTGATGGCGTCGTCGATGGCCTGCATGACGGCCACGGCGCTGTCGGCGGAGAAGGACGGGTCCTGCCTGCCCTGCGCCATGGCGCCGTAGATCGCGGCGTCCATGCCCCGGAAGCTTTGCGCGTAGGGGTTCTTCGTGTTGAGCGACCGGCCCTGCGTCCAGGCGTTGCGCAGGCCGTTCTTCAGGTGCTGGCCGGAGAGGTCGAGCTGCCGGCGGAGCGGGTTCATCACGAGGTCGGCGGCGTTTTCCCGTTCGACGGTCAGCACGTCGGAGGCGTAGTCGAGCCGCGCCCGGGCGGAGGAGCCGCGCAGCGTGACGGAGCGGTCATCCACGGTCTCGACCATGGCGATCTGGAAGAGCAGGTTGACGTGGCCCGCGCGGGCGAGAATGCGGAAGGACTGCGGGCGCGGATCGTCGCCCGGGAGCATCACGGGGTGCCCTGCCTCCGCATGGGTGACGGTCACCGGGCCGAAGAGGTCGTGGGCGAAGGCAAAGAGGTGCGGCCCCAGTTCGAGGAGCAGGTTCTCCGGCTTCCTCAACAGCCACAGGTTGTACGGGCCGGAGCGCAGCGGGGCGAGCGGCAGGGCCCATGTGATCTCGGCGGTGTGAATCCGGCCGTAATCCCCTGCCTGCATCGCGTCTTTCAACCTGCGGTAAGACGGCAGCCCGAGGAAGTTGTGACCGGGTGCAAAGAAACGGCCCGCCGCCTGCGCGGCTTCGGCGATTCGCCGGGTCGCGGCGCTTGATTCGGCAACAGGCTTTTCCACAAGCACATGAAGTCCCGCAGAGAGACATTCTGTCGCAATGGGCTCGTGCAGGTTGGGCGGGGTGAGGACGTGGACCGCCTCGCAAACGCGCGCTTCGATCATTTTCTGCACAGTTGTGAATACTTGCGCGCCATGTTGTTGCGCGAGGGCCTGCGCGGCCGATTCGCGGGGGTCGCAGACGGCGGCGATCCGCACCCCCGGCGTCGCCTTCAGGGCGTCCGCGTGCCAGTCTGCGATGTATCCGGCGCCGATCAGGCCGATGGGAATGGTTTTCGACATTTACTTGTACTCGATGATGCGCATGTCCGACCGCCGCACGCGTCGCGTGTGGAACCGGGCCATGCCGATGAGGTTTGGAATCTTGGACAGGGTGAGCAGGAGGCTGTGCCGCCAGGCCTGTGCGGCGGGCAGCCCGTCGCGGATCAGCCCCTGAGCCGTCCGCACGTAGTTCAGCGCATAGATGGCGAGGACCGCGGCGGACAGCCAGAGGGTGGTCAGCAGCCCGGCGAGGAACAGCAGCGGCAGCGCCAGGCCGTAGACCAGCACACGGCGGCGTTCGCGGACGAAGTATTCGGGATGCAGGTGGCCGACCTGCGCAAATCCGTGGCCGGTGCGCACCGCCCGGGTCCACCACTGGCCGAAGCGGGTCATGGCGGCGTCGTGGCGCGTCATCTCGTGCGGGATGCGGTGCAGCGTCCAGCCCGCCTTGCGGAAGCGCACGCAGACCTCGTCGTCCTCGGCGGCGATCACGTCGGGGTTCATGCCGTCCACGTCGCGCCAGAGCTGCGCCCGCACCATCATGTCGCCGCCGCAGGCCGCGATCTCGCCCGCGGGACGGCGCCATTCCCAGTCGCAGAGCTGGTTGTAGAGCGTGGCGTCGCGGTGGATCTCCGACCGCCAGCCGGTGACCATGCCCGTGCCGGGGTTCAGGTCGAGGAAGGCGCGCGCGGCGTCGAGGTAGCCGGGCACCAGCGCGCAGTCGCCGTCGATGAACTGCACGTATTCCGGCGCGTCGAGCGCGTCGAACCCGGCGTTGCGGGCGCGGGCGGCGGTGAAGGGGCGGGTCATGTCGAGGTTGACGACCTTTGCACCGGCGCGTTCGGCGGCGGCCACGCTGTCGTCGGTCGACCCGGAATCGACATAGACGATCTGCCGCGCCTGCCCGGCGACGGAGGCCAGCGCGGCCTTCAGCCGGTCCCCTTCGTTGCGGCCGATCAGGACGACATCGACGGGGGTCATGGGCGCGGCTCCGGACGTTTCGGCGGCTTCTTGTCTTCCGCATAGGCGGTGAAGAGGGTGGAGAGGCGCGCGGCCTCCTGCGCCACGTCGAAGTCGGCGGCGACCTTCGCGGCGCCCTTTGCCCCCATGGCGCGGCGGCGGTCGGGGTCGTCCAGCAGCGTGGCGATGGCGGCGGCCAGCGCATCGGGATCGCCCGGCGGCACCAAGAGCCCGGTCTCGCCGTTTTCCACCAGTTCCGGCACGCCCGCGATCTGCGTGGTGACGACCGGCACGCCGGAGGCCAGCGCCTCCATCAGCACCACGGGCACGCCCTCGGCAAAGCTGGGCAGGGTGAAGATGTCGGCCCCGGCCAGTGCCTCTGCCACCTCTGCCTGGCTGCGGTAGCCGAGGAAGGTGACGCAGGTGTGCAGGTCGAGCTGGCGGGCCAGTGCGTCGATGCCCACCCGTTCCGGCCCGTCGCCGATCAGCGTGAGCCTGAGATTGGGGTACTTCGGCTTCAGTTCGGCCATGGCCTGCAGCAGCACCGGCACGCCCTTCACCGCCGCCATGCGCCCGGTGAACAGCAGGCTTTCGCCGTCGTGCGGTGCGGCGGTGTAGCGGGCCGGGTCGACGCCGCAATGGATGACGTGGAAGCGGTCCCAGTGCATCTGGTCGGCAAAGCACATGAGCTGCGAGCGGGCGAAGTCGCTGATGCAGGCGACGAAACGCGCGCGCGCGGCCTTTTCGTCGATCCGCCAGTGGTGCGGTTCGAAGAAGATGTCCGGCCCGTGGATGGTAAAGCTGTAGGGGATGCCCGAGAGTTCGGACGCCAGCATCGCCACCGTGCAGGACGCCTTGGCGATGTGGTTGTGCAGGTGCGTTACGCCGTTGCGGGCCATGTGGTCGGCCAGCACGCCCGCCTCGGCGAAGTAGATCAGGTTGTAGAGCCGGCCTTTCAGCCCCTTGGGCGCGGTCTGCCATGCCAGCCGGAGCGTCCGCAGGTAGCGTTTCGGCCGGGCCATCCAGCGCAGGTGCGCGGACAGCAGGCGCGGCCCCTTGCAGGCGGCCAAGACCTTGAAGGTGCGCTTGTGCTCCTCGCGCTGTTCCGGGCCGACGAGGTGTTCGGCGCCGGTGGTGCGGATCGAGCAGGTCATGACCTCGTGCCCCAGCGCCCGCAGGCCCGCCACCTCGCGCTGGATGAAGGTGTCGGAAGCGCGGGGGTATTCGCCGGTCAGGTAGGCGAGTTTCGGCAGGGTCATGCGCTGCCCTCCCGCGTGGCGGTCATCAGATCCTCGAACCGGGGGCCCTTGCCGGGGAAGGCGCTCTGCAGCCGGTCCGTCGGATAGCGCAGCGGCATCATCCGGGCGCGCAGCACGGGTTCGCGGAAGAGCCCGGGCAGCTTGTGCGCAACGGGGCGCAGCAGGCGGACCATGGCGGACCAGAGGGTGTAGGGCACCGTCACGTTCAGCCGCGGCCAGCCGTGCACCTTGCGGTGCGCCTTCAGGAAGCGCGCGCGGGTCGGGCGGTCGTGGTCGAAGACGTTCAGCACGCCCGGTCCGGGGGTCGGGGTGCGGGCCGCTTCTACCGCGATGCGGGCGACGTGGTCGACATGGGCCAGCGGCAGCTCGCCCTCCGACCCGATGGTGACGAAGAGCTTCGACGCCCAGAAACCCTGGAGGGCGTGCCATGACCGGCCCGGTCCCCAGATCGCGCCGGGCCGCAGGATCCAGTCGTCGTCGAGCGCGTCGTCGAAGAGGAACATCGCCTCCTGCAGGCGTTTCGCCCCGGCATAGGGATCGCGCGCACCGCGCAGGGTGGCGTCGGGCAGGGGGATCAGCGCGCTCGATTCCCTCAGCGCGTCACACGGGTGCAGCCGGTCGGTGTCGTAGACCGCGAGGGAGGAGATCAGCACAAGGCGCGGCGCCTTGGCCGTCCATGCGGCATGGACCGCGCGGTTGGCCTGCAGCGTGTCGCGGGCCAGCGCCTGCGCATCGTCGCCAAGGTGGGCTGCGGCATGGATCAGGGCGCTGTCTTCGGTGAGCGCCCCGGTCAGCCGGTCGGCGGCCTCCGGCGCAGTGAGGTCCAGTTGCAGGGTCGCGATGCCCGCGTCGTCGGCCCAGCCGGGCAGGGGCGCGCCGCGGGTGACAGCGAGCACGGGCAGGTCGTGGCGCCGAGCCTCGGCCACGCAGGCGCGCCCGAGGAAACCGCTGGCGCCGGTGACGACGATGCGCGGACCGGGCGCTGCGGGCGCGAGGCGGGCCTCGTCCTCGCCCGGGCGGGCGGAGGCGCTGTCCTTTGCCGCTTTGCCTTGCTCCGGTGTCACTTCGGTTGCCTGCCTTTCCGGTTGGGCTTGTGTCTGTGTGCGGTCCGGTTTCTCGTCGCCGGACCGTTCCTGCGGTTTCATTCCGCCGTGCTGAAGCTCCGGTCTCACTTCGCCTTCTTGATGCTCCGGTTTCACTTTGCCTTCTTGATGCTCCGGTCTCACTTTGCCCATGGCATCGGCTCCATCGGCGCGCAGGTCGTCGTCATGCGTTGCGCGCCCGTCGTCTCGCCCGCGTTCTGGATCGCCAGCGTGACCTCCGTCAGGTGCAGGGCCATGTCGTTCGACAGGCGGCAGGGGCGCCCCTCGCGCAGCGCCTCCAGCACCTCGGCGGGTCCGAGCGCAAAGTTCATCGCGGCCGCCCCCCAGCGCGCCACCTTCGGATGGGTCGGCTGCTTCAGCCGGATGCGGCGCTTCACCGGCGATTCCATCAGGCGACGCCGGATAGTGAGACGCCGGGCAAAGCGCACCTTCGCGGCATTGTCCCACGCGGCGTCGCAGGACAACACCCCCTTGTCCCCCACGATGCGGATCGAATGGTCGTGCGGCGCGACGATGGAACAGGTCAGCCGCGTCACCGGCCCGTTCTCGAAATAGAGCACCGCCACCGACAGGTCCGGCGCCGAAGGGCCATGGCCGCCCTTGTCGGGGATCGTCTCGGCCGAGGCCGCGACCAGCGTGCGCACCGGCCCGAACCACGAGATCAGCCAGGTCAGGTAATAGCCCGCGTGTTCCAGTGTGCAGCCGACGCGGAACTCGTCCTCCGCGGGCCAGGGCGCACCTGATTCCGACAGCCATTTGTCGTAGGCCGCCTGCGGGATGAAGCCGTCGTCGAGCTCCGCGTAGATCGCGCGCGGTGTCCCGGCCACGCCGTCGCGCAGCGCACGGCCCAGAGTCTGCGCCGCCTCGCCCAGCGCCGAACAGGGGGCGGAGGCCAGCGGCAGCCCCTTCTCTGCCGCCAGCGCGTGCAGGGCCTTCGCGTCCTCCAACGTCATGGCCAGCGGCTTTTCGGAATAGACCGGGTGCCCGGCGTCGAGGCAGGCGCGCGAGGTCTCGAAATGCGCGCCGGGATTGGTGAGGTTCAGCACCAGTGCGCCGGGCGCCATGTCCAGCAGCGCCTCGAACGACTCAGCGGCAGGCAGGGACCAGTGCGCGCAGAAGGCCCGCAGCCGGCCCGCGTCGATGTCGTAGACCCCGGCGACCTCGATCCCCGGGAACGTGGCGAGCGACCGCGCGTAAAGGTCGGCCACGAACCCGCAGCCGAGCAACAGAACCCTGTCCGTCATGCCGCCACCCTTGCGGCGCCACGCACCCCGATTGTCCAATGTTCCGCAACCACCAGCGGACCCCCTTAACCATTGACCCTTCGCTTGCAGCCAAACATGGCCATAAGACGGCATCCGCGCGTCAAACCCGCTGCGCTGCGGCGGCGCAGCATCATTCGCACGTTTTTTGCGGCCCATGTTGCAGTTTCGGCACGGCATGTGCCGCCGATCCGGGCTATGGATCACGCGGGGACAAAGAGGCTGTCATGGAATTCCGGATCGAGGACCTTCCCATCCGCGTCAACGTGCCGACGTGGGCCGTGCTCGAAGCGCGGGTGCGGGAGAGATTCGCACAAAGACGCGGGTTCGCGCTCGCCACGATCAACCTGGACCACCTGGTGAAGCTGCGCGCCTCGCCCGAGTTCCGTGTGACCTATGCCGCGCAGGACTTCGTGGTGGCCGACGGCAACCCGATCGTCTGGATGTCGAAGCTGGCCGGGCGCCCGGTATCACTGATCCCGGGGTCCGAGGCGATCCTGCCGCTGGCACGCATCGCCGCGCAGCAGGGCGTGCAGGTGGCGCTTTTCGGCGCGACCGACGCGGTGCTGAAGGCCGCGAAGGAATACCTCGAACGCGAGGTGCGCGACCTCACCGTGGCCTGCTGCATCGCTCCGCGCATGGGCTTCGACCCAAAGGGCGAGCTGGCGGAGGCCTACCTGGCCGAGATCGCAGACTCCGGCGCGCGGCTGTGCTTCGTGGCGCTGGGCGCGCCGAAGCAGGAGACCTTCGCCGCCTTCGGACGCACCCGGGCGCCGGAGGTGGGCTTCGCCTCCATCGGCGCCGGGCTCGACTTCTTCGCAGGCACCCAGAACCGCGCCCCGGCGCTGGTGCGCCGGTTCTCGATGGAATGGCTCTGGCGGGCGGCTTCGAACCCGCGCCGCCTTGGCCCGCGCTACCTGAAATGCCTGGCCATCCTGCCCGTCGAGGCGGCAAAGGCCCTGGCCATGCGCCTGCGCGCCCGCAACGGCTGACCCGCCTCCTTCATCTTGGCCCAAATACCTTGGAGGGGGTCCGGGGGAGGCAACGCCTCTCCCGGCGGGTCGGGCCGCCGCAGGCGGGCCGAAACACTTATGCGTCCGTGGTACCGCCGGAAATCACCCGCGCCGGGTTGCCGGCCACCGTCGCACCGGCGGGCACGTCGCGGGTCACCACCGCGTTGGCGCCGATCACCGCGTGGTCGCCCACGGTCAGGGGACCCAGCAGCTTGGCACCGGCGCCCACGTCCACGTGACCGCCCAGCACCACCGGCCCGGCCAGGGTCACCTGGTGGAAGATCATGCAGTTCACGCCGATGCGCGCCCTCGGGTGCACGATGATGCCAGTGGGATGGGTCAAGCGCAGGCCGCCGCCGATCTCGGTCGTCAGGTGCAGTTCGGACTGGGTCATCAGCGACCAGAACCAGTGGTTCGCCACCCAGTATTTCGACACCAGCCGGCCAAAGGCGCCACGTCCGCGCCAGTGCTGATAGCGGCGCACCGCCCGGATCAGCTTCTTGCCCGGCTCCCAGAAGGTGTCGATCCGCTCGCGCGACCAGTCGGGCACGTCGGCTGAAATCCGTGTGTCCTGCTGCATTCCGTCCCGGGGCCTTCGATCTGCCACACTCCTGCCCTGAAATGGGTTATCCTGCTTTCAAACGCAACAGAGGACCGCAGAGGCCCGTCGCATTACAGTGTTTACCATTGTCCCGCAGCGCGGATTCCCGCAGGCGGAGGCAGGATGTTTCGAGCAACCGGAGAAACCGGCAGGACAATGACTTCGCAGACCCGCCATCCGCCCTACCGCGGTGACATCGACGGCTTGCGGGCCATCGCTGTCCTGTCCGTCGTGCTCTACCATTTCGGCGTGCCGCTCGCCGGGGGCTTCACCGGGGTCGACATCTTCTTCGTCATCTCGGGCTTCCTGATCGGCGGCATCCTCTGGCGCGAATACGACGCCACGGGCCGGGTCCGGCTGAGGCACTTCTACCTGCGCCGGTTCCGCCGTCTTGCGCCCGCCTTCTTCACCATGCTGGCGGTCACCGCCGCCGCCGCCTGGGTGCTGATGCTGCCCTTCGAGTTCCGGGAGTTCGGCAAGACCGCCATCGCTTCCACCGTCTACCTGTCGAACGTGCTGTTCTTCCGGCAAACCGGCTATTTCGACGTGGCGGCCCACGACAAGCCCCTGCTGCACACATGGTCGCTGGCGGTGGAGGAACAGTTCTACATCTTCCTGCCGCTGCTGATCCTTGTGCTGGCGCGCTGGCGCTGGGGCCTTCTGGGGGCGCTGGTGGCGATCTGGGCGGTCTCGCTGGCGGCCTGCGTCCTGCTGACCCCGGCCTATCCGACCGCGACCTTCTTCCTCTTCCCGTTCCGCGCGTGGGAGCTTCTGAGCGGCGTGCTGCTGGCGATCTGGGGCCACCGCAGGCAGTCCGACTGGCAGGGCTGGACGCCCTTCGCGTGGATCGGCCTGTTGCTGGCGCTGGTCTCGGTGGTCTTCATCCCCGCAGGTCCGCTGTTCCCGGGGCTGCTGGCGATCCTGCCGGTGGCGGGCACCCTGATGCTGCTGTCGACAGGCAACGGGACACAT
Source organism: Sagittula sp. MA-2 (assembly GCF_030126985.1). Lineage (GTDB taxonomy): Bacteria > Pseudomonadota > Alphaproteobacteria > Rhodobacterales > Rhodobacteraceae > Sagittula. The sequence continues at coordinate 4,530,259 of NZ_CP126145.1, forward strand.
GGCGTCAGCGCCATGCTGCGCCTGCCGGTGCTGCGCTTCTTCGGCCTGATCTCCTATTCGCTCTATCTCTGGCACTGGCCGGTCTTCGTGCTGTCCAGCTACCTGCGCGACGGCTATGCCCACCCCGCCGAGGCGGTGGTCTGGATGGCCCTGTCGGTGGCGCTGGCCTGGCTGTCGTGGCGGTTCGTCGAACAGCCCGTGCGCCGGGCCGAACGCCTGCCGGGCTGGGCGGTGCTGTTCGGGACGCTGGGCGCCTCTGCCGCCGCGCTGGCGTTCGGCGGTTACGTCTACCTCAAGGACGGGCTGCCGCAGCGCTTCGGGCCGGAGGCGGCGGTGCATATCGCGGCGTCCGGCGACTTCCTGCAGGATTTCAGCCGGTGCTACGTGGCCGACCAGCTGCCGCTCGACGGGCTGGAGGTCTGCCCGATCGGCCCGGACGGCCCGCCGAAGGTGCTGGTCTGGGGCGACAGCCACCTGCGCGCCTTCAAGGAGGGGCTGGACATGGCGGCGCACGAGGCCGGAGTGCCGGGGATCATCCTGTGGCGCGCGGGCTGTCCGCCGCTGATCGACATCCGCAAAGTCGAGACCGCCGCGACCCCGGCGCAGAACACCGCCTGCACGCAGGCCAACACCCAGATCAAGCAGAGCTTCGCGCGGCTGGGCAGCGTCGAGGCGGTGCTGCTGGTCGGGCGCTGGGGGTACTACGCCGAGGGCACGGGCAGCGGGCTGGACGCCGCGAACCGCATCGCCATCTACCCGACCACCGGCCCGGAAGAGGTGGGGGAGGCGCAGGCTTCGGTCGTGTCGCGCGCCGCCGAGGCCACGGTCGCGCATCTGGAACGCTACTTCGACCGCATCCTTGTCCTGAGGCAGCCGCCGGAGATCCCGCTTTACGACAGCCGCCGCGCGGCGCGGGAGGCGGCCCATGCCGGGCTGCCCTTCGCCGCCCCGCCGAGGACCGAGCCCGAGGTCGACCGCACCGCATTGGCGGATCGCGCGGCGCAGGCGGACCTGCCGTGGCAGGCGCTGGCGGCAGAGGGCCGGGTCGCGCTGATCGATCCCTGGCCGCGGTTCTGCGACGACACGCGCTGTTCGGCGGTGGTGGACGGCGTGGGCCAGTTCTTCGACAACAACCATGTGACCAACGCGGCCGCGCTGCGGGTGCGCGATCTTTTCGCCCCGCTCTTCGAGGGCCTCGCGTCGGAGGCGGCGCAGACCGGCGCCACCGAAGGATGACCCACTGGGAGGCTGAGTGGGACGCCGTGGTGATCGGCGCCGGCATCGGCGGCGGCACCATCGGCCGCGCGCTGGCGGAGGCCGGGCAGAAGGTGCTGTTCCTCGAAAAGGGGCTGGCCGACGTGCGCAGCGCCGAAAACGGCCTGTCGGAGATCTTCGTGCCGGAGGCGCGCGCGACCCGTGGCCTCTGGCCTGAGCCGCTGTCGGTCACGGTGGACGGTGTCGCGCAGGCGTTCTACGCGCCGCGGGGTGCGGGGCCGGGCGGGTCGTCGGTGTTTTACGCGGCGACGCTGGAACGGCCCGAACGCCATGACCTCGAGGATGTGCCGGGACGCCCGCATCCCACGGGCGGCTGGCCGCTGGGCTTCGACGCGCTGGCGCCTTTCTACGCGAAGGCGGCACAGATGTACCGCGTCTACGGCACGCCCGACCCGCTGTCGTCCGAGGTCCCCCTGCCGCTGCGCGCGGCGCCGGACCTCACGGGGGTGGAGGCGGCGATGATGGCGCGGTTCCGCAAGGCGGGGCTGCATCCCTACCACGCGCACACCGGGGTGGAGCGGCTGGAGGGCTGCGCCATGTGCCTTGGCCGCAAATGCCCGCGCGCCTGCAAGATGGACGGGCGTTCCGCCGGGGTGGAACCGGCGCTGGCCGCCGGGGCGCAGCTTCTGACCGGGGCGGAGGTCACGCGGCTGGTGATGGACGGCGCCCGGGTTGCGGGGGTGGAGGCACGGGTGGACGGCGAAACCCGCCGCTTCACCGCGCGGCGCTACGTGCTGGCGGCGGGGGCGCTCGGGTCGCCCGCGGTGCTGCTGCGCTCGGCCTGCGAGGGCTGGGCGGAGGGGGTCGCCAACCGCTCCGGCCTTGTGGGGCGCAACCTGATGTTCCACCTCAACGAGATGTTCGCGCTGTGGCCCGGGGTGGAGGGGGCGGCGACGAAGGCGATCTCGCTCCGCGATCTCTATCACCTCGAAGGGCAGCGGCTGGGCACGGTGCAGGCCATGGGCATCCGCGCGTCCTATGGCGAGACGGTGTTCTACCTGAACCGGATGCTGGCGGCGCGGGGTCTGTCCCGGCTGGCGCCGCTGTCCCGCCTGCCCGCTGCGCTGGCGCAGAAGCTGATGGGTTCGGCGCAGATCTTCGTCGGGCTGATGGAGGACCTGCCCTACCGGGAGAACCGGGTCGGTGCGGACGGCGCGGTGCATTACACCCTGCACGACGAACTGAAGGCGCGGCGGCAGGCGTTCCGCAAGGCGATCCGGCATGCCTTCCGCGGGCAGAGGCGGATGTTCCTCGGCTTTGCACCGGACCTGAACTGGGGGCATCCCTGCGGGACCTTGCGGTTCGGGACCGATCCGGCATCCTCCGTCCTGCGGCCCGACGGGCGGGCGCACGATGTCGACAACCTTTGGGTGGCGGATGCCTCCTTCATGCCGACGTCGATGGGGGTGAACCCGAGCCTGACAATCGCGGCCTTCGCGCTGCACGTGGCCGGGGGGATGGGAGCGGATGACTGACTTCACGCCGAAGGACGGATGCGTCGTGGTGACGGGCGCGGGTTCCGGCCTTGGCCGCGCGATGGCGGCGGCCTTCGCGGGCCGGGGATTCCGCGTGGTCGGCACCGGGCGGCGGGCGGAGGCGCTGGAAGAGACGGCGGGCCTGTGCGGGCCGGACTTCACCGCCCTGCCGATGGACGTGGCCGACTGGGGCGCTGTGCAGGCGGGCTTTGCCACGCTCGGGCCGGTGGCGGTGCTGGTCAACAACGCCGCTGTCTATCCCCGCCGGGACATCCTTGCCGAAAGCGGTGAGAGCTTTGCCGCGACCGTGGGTGTGAACCTCGGCGGGGTGGTGAACTGCACCCGCGCGGTTCTGGAGGACATGGCGCCGCGCGGGCGGGGGCGTATCCTGAACGTGGCGACCTTTGCCGACCTGAATCCGTTGCCCGCGTCCTCTGCCTACTCGGTGTCGAAGGGCGCGGCGCGGATCTTCACCCGCGCTTTGCTGGCCGATCTGGGCGACCGGCTGCCGGGGATCGTGGTGTCGGACTGGATGCCGGGGATGCTGGCGACGACCATGGGCATCCCGGATGGCGTGGCGCCCGAGGTTTCGGCCGAGTGGGGCGTGCGGCTGGCGCTGAAGGGGGATGTCTCCTACAGCGGATCGGTGTTCGAGATGGACCGCGAGATCCTGCCGCCCCGCGGGATGAAGGCGAAGGTCCGCGACATGGTCCTGATGCGGCGGCGGAGGCCCCGGGTGCTCTGACGCCTACTGCTGCGAAGGCAGCGGCGTTCCGGCGGGAACGCGCGGCGGGGCTTCTTCCGGGAAGCGGATGCGGTGTTCGCCCAGCCTCGGGTGCAGGTGGCCCGCGATGCGCCACGCGATGAGACTTGCGGCGCCGGCGGCGGCGAAGACGGCGGGCACCGGCGCGGCCAGCAGGATGACCCATGCGACGCCCGGCGTCAGGATGCCCGACACGTCGCGGAAGGACGAATAGATCGCCGACATTTCCGTGCGTTCGGAGGGCTTGACCGCCATGAGGAAGGGCAGGCCGCCGCAGATGTCGAGCAGGATCAGGAAGATGCTGGCCGAGAACAGCGCGGCGATGGCGATCCACGGCAGCGCGCCCGACAGGCCCGCGGCGAGGAACAGCAGCGTGCAGGCCATGAAGCCGGTGCGCACCGCGCCCCGGACCGACCGGGCCTGCACCCAGCGCAGCATCAGCGGCGAGGCGAAGAGCGCCATGTTGGTGGTGGAGGCGAGAACGCCGCCCAGCCGGTCGCCCAGCCCGTTCTCCACCGCGAAGATCGGCAGGTAGACGATGTAGACCCACCAGCCGCAGGACCGGATCACCGCGAAGAGCCAGCCGGAGATCAGGCGCGGCTGCTGCAGGAACCGCCCGAGGTAGGCCAGCGGGTTCGGCGTGGCGCGGCGGGCGCGGGTGATGAGCTTGCCGTTGCCGAGCCGCATGTAGAGGAAGACCGCCAGCATCGCCGCCGCCGCCAGCGCCGCGATGAGGAAGGGCGCGGGCCGCCAGACGGTCCAGAGGGTGACGCCGGTCACCGGCCCGATGGTCCAGCCCAGGGCGGAGTAGAACAGGCGCAACGTCTCGCACCGGCCGAGCTCGACCCGGGCGATGTAGTCCAGCACGTAGGCGTTGAAGCAGACGAAGCAGACCACCGTCGCGGAAGAGACGAGCACAAGCCCGGCGATCAGCGCCGCCGCCCCGCCGGTGGCCGCCAGCCCCGCGCCGGTGACGAAGGACAGCGCGCCCATGGCATAGACCACGCGGCGCGGGATGAAGCGGTTGACGAAGGGCACGAGCAGCCCGACCAGCAGCGAGACGAGGCCGATGGCGAAGTAGATTGCGCTGACCTCGCCGGCGTCCTGCAGCGCGTCGTAGAGCGCCACGGGAAAGACGGAGATCAGCATCCCCCGCGCCACCGCCTCGCACCCGGCGAGCGTGGCGAACCCCCTCACGGACGGGGCGGGGGCGTGGCGGAGCCATTCGGGGATGCGGCGTTCGAACATGGGGGCACTCGTCGTCTGGGCCTGCGGCCGGGCAGGGTCCTGTGCCGCGCACCTTGGCGCAGCGGCGGGCGGCGCTCTGCCCCGGGCGCGACCTCATGGTCTGAACGCGACACGGGGCGGGGTTTTCGGTGTCCGGGGCTGAGGGTGTGCCGCCATGTGGGTGCGGAGGGCGCGGGCCTTCGGGTCCGTCCTTTGCCGCTTGCGCTGATGGATATTTCTGTCCCGGGGGGCGGCGACGGCTGCGCCTTCAGTCCCCGAACAGGTCGGGTTTTGGTGCGGGCCTGCCGGCGCGCACCCAGTCGTAGACCCGGGCCACCTGCCGCGCCTTGGCGGACCAGAGGAAGTCGCGCTGCACGCGGGCGCGCGCTGCGGCGGCCATGGGGGCAAGCTGTTCCGGCGCCTCGGCCAGACGGGCCAATTTCCGGGCGAAACCGTCGACGATCTGCTCGCGCGCGCCGCAGGGCACCTTGAGGCCGGTCGCGTCGTCCACCAGCTCTCCGGGCCCGGCGTAGTCGACGATCAGCGGCACGACGCCCAGCGCCATCGCCTCCAGCACCACGCCGCCGCCGAATTCGCGGATCGAGGGGAAGGAGAGCAGGTGGCACGTGGCGAGGATGTCCTGCACCTGTTCGTGCGCCTGCCAGCCGTGGAAGGTGAGCGCCGCGCCGATGCCCAGCCGGTCGGCCTGCGCACGCAGGTCGGGCATCATCGGGCCGTCGCCGATGATGTCGAGCGTCATGCGGTCGTCGCGCAGCAGCGGGGCCGCGGCCTCCAGCAGCATGTCCGGGCCCTTGTAAGGCACGAGCCGTCCGACGAAGGCGGCGCGCAGCTTGCCGGGTTGCGGCGCCGCAATGCGCGAAAAGCGCGTGGGGTCGATGCCGTTCTCCGGCAGCCAGATCACGCGGTCCTGCAGGTGGTCGGGAACCTCCGACGCGGTGTGGCGCGACCCGGCGAGGATCGCGCTGGCGTTGGTCAGCGTGGCGCGGCGGCCCGGCAGCAGCTTGTAGGCGCCGCGCACGTAGGAGAGCCACTCCTTCTCGGCCCGGCGTTCGGCGTCGAACGCCTTTGGCCAGGGCACGCCGCCGTTCAGCGGCCCGAGGACAAAGGGCACGCCCGCGCGGCCACATTTGGCCGCCAGCGGAGAGGGCGAGGTCGGCGAAAGCGGCGTGATGCGGTGCACGATGTCATAGGCGCCGCGCCGGATGTCGTCGCCGAAGCGCCTCCAGATCAGCCGTTCGAAGTAGGGATAGGACAGCGCGTTGACCGCCTGCAGCGTGGTCCAGCCCTTTCCGCTGTCGAGGCGCAGCTTTTCCGCCAGCTTCCACATGGGGCGGGCGATGGCCTCGGAGTCGATGGCGGTGAAATCGGTGCCCTCGCGCATCCCGGCACGCAGGAAGGCGTCGCGGTTGCGGGTCTGGGTGACGATGTGGACATCGGCGACCTCGCGCAGGGCAGAGGCGAGCGACCAGCCGACAAGCGGCACGCTGACCCATTCGGGGTTGGCCGCCTCGGCCACGGCAAGAACGCGGGTCATCGGCTTTCCTTCGGCGCGCCGATGACCGGGCGCCAGCCGGGGGCGGGCGCGCCGGTCTGTTCTGGGTCGGCGGTTGAGATGTTCCGGCTGTCGGCGGATGCGGGCCTGAGGCGTTCGGCCCGCAGGCTTTCGGCATAGCCGGTGAGCGCCCCGACGATCAGCCATGTAAGCGGCGTCAGCGTGGCGTTGGGGATCATGTCGGCCAGGTTCGCCGCCAGCATCAGCGACAGCGGCCCGACAAGCGGCGAAACCTGCGACCGAGCAAGCCGCACTTCGCGCCCGATCAGGAGGAGCGGCAGCAGGATCAAGCCGAACTCGGCGGCGAAGCCCACCCAGCCGTAGACGCCGATGGTGATGATCCAGCGCCCGTCCGTGACGGTCAGGATGAAGCCGGTCACCGGGTCTAGGATGTGGTTGCGCCCCCAGCTTCCCCAGCCGAACAGCGGTTTCAGGTAGGCGCGGTCGAGCAGCGTGTTCTCGTTCGTGAAGCGGAACCGGAGGGAGGCGGCGCGGTCCGGGTCGATGGCGGCGGCGCGCGCCAGCAGCGTTTCCTCCGGGATCAGCGCCGCGCCCTTGAGCAGCGGGTAGGCCAGCGCCAGAACGCCGATCAGGATCGCGATGCGGACCTGCAGGCGCGCGGGCGCGAGGACGACCAGCGGCGCCAGCGCGATGAGGAAGATCATCGCGCCGAGGGACTTGGCAAGGACCAGCACCGTGGTCAGCCAGAGCGCGGCCAGCAGGAGCTTCGCCCCGTTCCGGCCCGCTGAAAATCGCCACAGGCCCCAGGCGGCGATCACTGCCATGAAGGTGTAAAACGCGACCCACAGCCCGTGGTACAGGAAGACCACCGGGCGGTATCCGCCGAAGCGCACGCTTTGCCCGAACTGGTGCTGGTAGAAGCCGTAGACCCAGAGGTTGAGCTGCGGCGAAAGCCGGATCTCGATCAGCATCAGGAACGAATAGACCAGCCCGCCGATCATCAGCGCCTTCAGAAGCTCGCGCTGGGCACCGCCGCTGGCAAGGAACTGGCGCGCCATGAGGAAGGGCAGGAGGAACAGGAACTGCTGGATGGTCAGCGCCAGGATGTCCTTGAGGCCCAGCCCCGGCAGGCCGACCTGCCCCCAGAACACTGGCTCGCCGTTCGTGAGGACGGTTACGGCGGGCGACAGGATGAAGATCAGCACCAGCGCCTTGCCCAGCAGGGAGAGCGGCAGCAGCGATCCCTGCGGCCCGTGGCGCCACATGGCGAGGGCAAAGGCCATCAGCGCCGGGATGTTGTGCTTCGACAGCGGGGGGGCGGCGGGAAAGTCGAAGACGGCGGGCGGTTCGGGCAGGAAGAGATAGCCGGCGAGGATCGACCAGATCAGCGCCCGGTCCGCGGGCAGCCGTCCGTAGAGCACCGCAACCACCAGCGGAAAGCTGGCGAGGGCAAGGAAGGCGATCGGATTGGGCATCGGGGCGCTGCGGGCCTTCGTGCTGCGGAACGGGTGCGCGGGCGGGCCGGTGCCCGCCTGATGGACCCCGGTGCCCGCCTGATAGCAGCGGCGTCGGGCAAAGTCGCGTCGGCAATGCGCCGATTGTAAGGAAAGCTGGGCGGGTTGTGCGGAACCGGTCACGCCGTTGCAAGGTTGGAAACATGGTCCGCGGGGTGCCATACTATCGCCGGATTGCCCGTGCAGGGCGGTTTCCTATCCCTTTTGGCATTTCCGGGAACAACACGTTGCGCATTGCCTACCTGACAGACATGCCGCCCGAGGACCGGAACATCTATTCCGGCGGCAACCGGCGAATCTTCGAGACGCTGGAACGCCATGTCGGCGAGGTTTCGGTCGTGCCGCAGGACTGGGGCCCTGCCGAGCCCGTGCGGCAGGCGATCCTGTCGACCTCGACCGGGATGAACATGCGGCTGCGCTGGCGCGCGCATTACGCGCTGCGCGGTGTCGTGGGACGGCGGGTGACGCGCTACCTCGAGGAGACCTCTCCCGACGTGGTCTTCGGTGCCTATGCGCTGCATGCGTTGTCGGGTGTGCGGGTGCCGGGGCAGGTGGTCAGCGCCTTTACCTCCGACGCGGTCCAGACGGTGTTCCGCTGTTCGGAGATCGGCGCGGCGCACGACCGGACGATGCCGCTGGCGCAGGTCATGGACGGCTGGGTCGAACGGCGCGAAGCCGATGTGCTGAGGCAGCTGGACCTCGGGCTCTGGCCGTCGGAGTGGCTGCGGACGGCGGTGGACGAACGCTATGGCCTGGCGCCGGGCGTGGGCAAATGCGTCGAATGGGGCGCCGGGATCGAGGCGCCGGAGTGGTCGGGGCCGAAGGCGCTGGACCCCAAGGGGACCGTGCGGCTGCTGGTGCTGGGCAGGGACTGGTTCACCAAGGGCGGGCCGCTGACCTTCGACACGCTGAACGTGCTGCGGGCGCAGGGCGTCGACGCGCATCTGACCGTGGTCGGCTGCGTCCCGCCCGACATGCACATCAACGAACACGTCACCGTGCGCGCCCACCTCGACAAGGCGGTGCCGGCAGAGCTTGCCCTGTTCGAAGCCGCGCTGCGGGAGGCGCACTTCATGGTGATGCCCTCCCACGAGAGCTATGGCTTTGCCTTCTGCGAGGCCTCGGCCTGGGGGATGCCCTCGCTCTGCCTGCGGGTCGGGGGCGTGCCGGTCCGGGACGGAGAGAACGGCTATGCCCTGCCGCCCGGTTCGGGGGCGGAGGATTTCGCCCGGCTCATCCGCGAACACCTTGCCGCGCCGGAGCGCTACACGGCGCTCAGCCGCACCTCCCGCACGATCTACGAGACCCGGCTGAACTGGGACGCATGGGGAAAACGCGTGAAAATTCTGCTGGAAGAGGCCGTCGCGATGAAACGCAGGGACCCTCAGCGGCGTTCGGCCTGACACGACGGGCAACGCGGTGGAGACTCGGGTCGATCCGTGGTAGCGCCGGATTAACCCGATACACGCAAGGGATTCGTTCATGAGTGGCCTCACCGAAGCAGGCGCGCAACTGCGCGAAGACCTGAGCACGCAACACGGTGTTTCCCGCGAGGCGGTGCAGACGCTGATGGAGGCGGTCCTGCGCGGCGGCGGCACACAGGCGCAATTCGACATTCCTGAGCTGGGCGGCATGGGCCAGTGGTCCTGGGGCGGCATGACCATGGTCGGCGACATGTTCAACAACGGTCTGAAGGCGCAGGTCGATGCGCTGTGCACGGAGATCGCGCAGGTCGCGTCGCGCACCCCGTTGTTCGAGCGCAGCGCGCCGAAGGCCGGCACACAGACAGGCGGTCAGTTCCAGTCGCAGGGGCTGGGCCGGTCCGGCGGCATGAGCATGGGCCTTGGCGGGGCGTCGGGCTGGTGGCCGGAAGGCCTGGGTCAGCCCGCCAGCCAGGGCTCGCAGAACGACCTGAGCTACGCGATCTTCCCCGACAAGCACCGGCTGGCGATCAACCTTGCCGGGCGGGTGACGGTCTATGACACCGGCAACCACGAGATCGGCGGCATCAGCCAGCAGCAGGGCAGTTCCGCAAGCTGGACCTTCACCAGCCAGTACGGCACCGTCGACCTGCGCAGCCTGAAGGAGGTCCGCGAGGACCCGGAGGATGCGCCCGCCCCCGATGAGGACACCACAGAAACGGCGGACCGGGACGCACCGGAGGCCGCACCCGACCTCGACGACGGATCTTCGGGCGACAGCACATGGGGGCCGGTGGCGCTGGACGACCACGAGCCGTCCCTCGTGGCCGAATCCTCGCAGGTTCCGCAACTGCCGGAGGCCTCCCGCCCGCCGGAGTTCGCACCGCCCAAGCCGTCCCCGACAGCCGAGGAGCCGCAGGCGCGCGAACCGGCATGGTCGGCACCGGCTGCGCCAGAGCCGGAGAACGATCCTTTCGCGCAGCCCCGGCCGGAGCCGGAGGCGCCCTCGATCTATTCCGGGGCGCGGGTGCTGAACTCTGCCGACGAGATCTTTGCCGCGCTGGAGAAGCTGGGTGCCCTGCGGGACATCCACATCCTGTCCGACGAGGAATTCGAGGCGAAGAAGGCGGAGCTTCTGTCGCGGCTCTGACGCCGTCCTGCCTTCAGTCGAAGATCGCCCCTTCGCGTTCGGTGTCGAGCGCGCAGAACCTGTTGCCCGACGACGGGTTCAGCCAGCAGCGCCAGGCGTTGCCCTCGATCCCCTGCGCCGCCGCCACCCGCTCCATCGCATCGCGCAAGGCCCTGGTGGAGAACTTGGCGATGAACAGGCTTTCGGTGTTCGTCTCCGCGCCGTTGAGCTTCGGCCCGCTGCTCGTTTCTTCGACCACGGTTCGCGCGCCGGAGGGCCAGGTGAAGGTGAAGACCTCGCTGAGGCCCTGCTGGGTGCGGGTCAGCGTGCAGGGGTCCTGATCGCGCAGATCGCCGTCCCGCAGCACAAGGCAGAGCGCGCGGGCCGTGGTGCTGGCCGGTGCGCCGCCGCCGGTGTCCTCCGGCGTCCAGTCGTCGCGCCGGGCGAGGGCGGGCAGGGGCGTTTCCGGCGCGGCGAACCACGCGTAGGGCATGTTCATGAAGATATCGAGCGTCCCCTCCATGATCCGGGTGGGATGGTCGTCCACCGACAGCGGCTGCCATCCAAAGGAACAGGGCACCTCGCCGGGATAGCGGTAGGTGGCATCGACGCTCACGTAGATATAGGGCACGTCGGGCTCGGCCTTGTAGAGCTCGATATCGTCAGGCTTCAGCTCCGGCTCGAGGGGCGCGGCGGCGCCGGCGGCCTTCGGCGCGGCGCGGTTCATGTTGTTGCACATGGTGGCGACGTGGTCGCGCGTCAGCTCTTCCGGCGCCTTCACCGGCGCGACCTGTATGTGCCAGGCGGCCGACTGACCGACCGTTTCGAGGTAGGTCATGCTGTCCGGCGGCGTGGTCAGGATGATGCTCATCAGCGCGTCGGTGATGTAGATCTTCTCCTTGAGCTGCTGCAACTGGCCAATCCCGGCCAGCGCGACGCCGTAGGCGCGGCTGACCGTCTCGGCGGTGTAGTTGCCGTCCTCGACCGTCAGTGACGGCGAGTGGAAGCCGAGCCGCGCGGTCGGATGCAGGATGCGCATGGTCTGCCGGTCGGTGCCCGCGTCGGCGTAGTAGGTGTTCACCGCGCCGCCCAGGAAGGCCACCGCGCAGGCGCTTTCGCAGCGGGTGTCGCGCGGGACGGCGGTGATCGTCTTGCTGTCGGTAAAGAAATGCGCCAGCCGGATGCCCTCTGCCAGCGAGCCGCCGGGACTGTCGAGGCACATGGTCAGGGAATAGGACTCCGCGGGTTCGCCGTCCTCTGCGGCCAAGTCGCTGATCCGGGCGCGGATGACGGCAGCGGCCTTGTCGGTGTCGCCCGGCGCGATGATCCCCCGGAGGGTCACGTCGCAGCCCATCACCGGGTCGCCCCCGTCGATGATGTCGGCGGCAAGGGCGGGGGTGCCCAGAAGTATGAGGGCCAAGGCAAGGCGCATTCGGACGTCCTTTCAACGAGATAGGTAGAACCTTACCTGCGCGGTCGGGAAGGTCAACTTGATCCGCGTGCGCTTTTCTGGCCTTAATCCGGTGCGCCAACTGGCCCTATCGCGGGCCGGGGTCGCTGGCTAGATTGGCGCGCAAAGCCCGGGCGGACCAGCCGCCGGGAACCGCATGTCCGGGGAGACACTCCATGAAAATGACCACCGAAGAAGCCTTCGTGAAGGTGCTGCAGCGCCACGGGATCGAACATGCCTTCGGCATCATCGGCTCGGCCTTCATGCCGATTTCCGACCTCTTCCCGCAGGCGGGCATCATGTTCTGGGACTGCGCGCACGAAGGGTCGGGCGGGATGATGGCCGACGGCTACACCCGCGCCTCGGGGAAGATGTCGATGATGATCGCGCAGAACGGCCCCGGCATCACCAACTTCGTCACCGCGGTGAAGACCGCCTACTGGAACCACACGCCGCTGCTGCTGGTGACGCCGCAGGCCGCCAACAAGACCATCGGGCAGGGCGGTTTCCAGGAGGTGGAGCAGATGGCGCTGTTCCGGGACATGGTCGCCTACCAGGAAGAGGTGCGCGATCCTTCGCGCGTGGCAGAGGTGCTGACGCGCGTGATCTCGAAGGCGAAGCAGGCGAGCGCACCGGCGCAGATCAACATGCCGCGCGACTTCTGGACCCAGATCGTCGACATCGAGATCCCGGAACCGGTCGAGTTCGAACGTTCCTCGGGCGGGGAGACCTCTGTCGCGGCAGCGGCCGAGCTTTTGTCGAACGCCAAGGCGCCGGTGATCCTGAACGGCGCGGGCGTGGTGCTGTCGAAGGGCGGCATCGCGGCGTCGATGGCACTGGCGGAGCGGCTCGATGCGCCGGTCTGCGTGGGCTACCAGCACAACGACGCCTTCCCCGGATCGCATCCGCTGTTTGCCGGGCCTCTGGGGTACAACGGGTCGAAGGCCGGGATGGAGCTGATCAGGGATGCCGACGTGGTGCTGTGCCTCGGGACGCGGCTGAACCCGTTCTCGACCCTGCCGGGTTATGGCATGGACTACTGGCCCAAGGACGCGAAGATCATCCAGGTGGACATCAACCCCGACCGCATCGGCCTGACCAAGAAGGTGTCGGTCGGCATCGTCGGGGATGCGGCCAAGGTGGCCACCGGCATCCTGCGGCAACTGGCGCCGGACGCCGGGGACGAGGGCCGCGATGCCCGCAAGGCGAAGATCGCCGAGACGAAGTCGAAGTGGGCGCAGCAGTTGTCCTCCATGGATCACGAGGACGACGATCCGGGCACCACGTGGAACGAGCGCGCCCGCGCCGACAAGCCCGACTGGATGAGCCCCCGCATGGCGTGGCGCGCGATCCAGTCCGCGCTGCCCAAGGATGCGATCATTTCCAGCGACATCGGCAACAACTGCGCCATCGGCAATGCCTACCCGTCCTTCGACGAGGGGCGGAAGTACCTGGCGCCCGGCCTGTTCGGCCCCTGCGGCTACGGCCTGCCGGCGATCATCGGCGCCAAGATCGGCTGCCCGGACGTGCCGGTGGTGGGCTTTGCCGGGGACGGTGCCTTCGGCATCTCGGTCACGGAACTGACGGCCATCGGCCGCAAGGAGTGGCCCGCCATCACGCATATCGTCTTCCGCAACTACCAGTGGGGTGCGGAAAAGCGGAATTCGACGCTCTGGTACGACGACAACTTCGTCGGCACCGAACTGGACGAGAAGGTGAGCTATGCCGGGATCGCGCAGGCCTGCGGGCTGAAGGGCGTCGTGGCGCGCAGCATGGACGAACTGCGCGAGGCGCTGACCGAGGCCTGCCGCGCGCAGATGGAAGACGGCGTGACCACGCTGATCGAGGCGATGATCAACCAGGAACTGGGCGAACCCTTCCGCCGCGATGCGATGAAGAAGCCCAATGTCGTGGCGGGCATCGACCCGGCGGACATGCGGCGCCAGCCGGGCCATGGCTGAACCGTCGGGAAGGGCGGCGTGCCGTGGCGTGCCGCCCGGTGTCGAAGGGCGTGAGGGCGCTGGCCTTGTGTCAGCCCATCGCGATGCAGAGCGCGGTGGCGGCGACGATGTCCTCCACCCGGGCGCCGCGGCTCAGGTCGCAGACCGGCCTGCGGAAGCCCTGGAGCATCGGCCCGATGGCCTGCGCCCCGGCCAGTTCCTGCGCCAGCTTGTAGGCGATGTTGCCCGCGTCGAGCGAGGGGAAGACCAGCGTGTTGGCATCGCCCGGGCCCATCCCCTTCTGCGCGGCGATGACCGGGTTCAGCGCGGCGTCGGCCTGGATCGGCCCGTCGAAGCCCGTCCGCTCGGCGGCGGCGCGCACCGCGTCGACGGACGGCCCGGCCCCGCTGGTTCCGGTGGAGAACGACAGAAGCGCAACCCGCGCCTCCCCCAGCAGCGCCGTTGCGGATCGGGCAGAGGCCTGCGCGATGGCGGCCAGCCCCTCGGCGTCGGGGGCCACGTTCACGGCGCAATCGGCAAAGATCACCTCCCGCCCGTCGGGAAAGACCATCAGGAAGAAGCTGGACGGGATCGCCACGCCCTCCGCCAGCCCGATGGCGATGGAGGCTGCCTCGATCACCCGGCGGGTCGGGTTGGCGACACCGGCGACCATGGCCTCGGCCTCGCCCGCGGCGACCATCGCGGCGGCGCGGAACAGCGGGCGCGCCAGCATCCTGCGTCCGATCGGCTCCGTCACCCCGCGCGCGCCGGTCAGGGCGGCCACCTGCGCCTCTGTCGGCGTGTCGGGCAGGGCCACCGGCACCGCCAGCCCTTCGGCCTGAAGGCGGGCACAGGCCGCGTCGACGCGCGGCTCTCCCGCCTCGGGAAAGACCACGCGGGCCTGCCGGGCGCGGGCCGTGTCGAATGCCTGTTCCAGAACCGCCATGCCACCCCCGCCATCGCTGCGCGGCAGACTTTGGCCGCGCGGCGGGCGAAGATCAACCGGCCCGTGCCTGCCGCTGTCGCCCGCGAACGGCGTTCCGGAACCGGCGCGCAATCCGCCGCCTCTGTCCCCTCTTGGCCGAGTTTCGCGGAACCGCGGACCGGAAGCTTGCGGTCCGGTGGAATTGATCTACCAATGATGCAGACGTGCCCCCGGGTCCCCCGAGAAGCGGCACGGTGACAGGGAGGCCGGATGGGAGAGCCACGGGTCGATACAGCGCCGCGGATCTCGGACGAGGTCCGCAAGACGACGTGCTACATGTGCGCCTGCCGCTGCGGGATCAACGTGCACATGAAGTCCGGCAAGGTGGCCTATATCGAGGGCAACCGCGACCATCCCATCAACAAGGGCGTGCTCTGCGCGAAGGGCAGCGCCGGGATCATGCAGCACAATTCGCCCGCCCGGCTCAGGGCGCCCCTGCGGCGCACGGGCCCGCGCGGGTCGGGCGAATTCGAGGAGATCACCTGGGAAGAGGCGCTCGAGACGGCGGTCTCCTGGCTGAAACCCCTGCGCGAGACGGCGCCGGAGAAGCTCGCCTTCTTCACCGGGCGCGACCAGTCGCAAAGTTTCACCGGCTGGTGGGCGCAGCAATACGGCACCCCCAACTTCGCGGCGCACGGCGGCTTCTGCTCCGTCAACATGGCGGCGGCCGGCATCTACACCATGGGCGGCGCCTTCTGGGAGTTCGGCACCCCCGACTGGGAGCACGCGAAGCTCTTCGTGCTGTTCGGCGTGGCCGAGGACCACGACAGCAACCCGATCAAGATGGGCATCGGCAGGCTGAAGGCGCGGGGCGCGAAGATCATCGGCGTGAACCCGGTGCGCTCCGGTTACAACGCGGTGGCGGACGACTGGGTGGGGATCACGCCGGGGACCGACGGCCTCCTGATCCTCAGCCTCGTGCACTGCCTGCTGAAGGCCGGGCGCATCGACCTCGACTACCTGTCGCGCTTCACCGATGCGCCGGTCCTGCTGGACGGCGATCCGAAGTCCGACACCCACGGGCTGTTCCTACGCGACGAGGACGGCAAGCCGCTGGTCGTCGACCGGCGGACCGGCAGGCCCGTTGCCTTCGACACGCCCGGCATCCGGCCCGATCTGGCCGGCCACATCCGCCGCGCCGGCGTCACCCATGTCACGGTGATGTCCGGGCTGGCGGAAACCTACCTGTCGGACACCTACACGCCGGAGGCCGTGGCCGACCGCTGCGGCCTGAAGCCTGCCCGGATCCGCGCCCTGGCGGCAGAGATCGCCCGCGCCGCCTTCGACGATCCGGTGGTGCTGGATCGCCCGTGGACCGATTTCCGGGGCGAGCGGCACGCGCAGATGGTGGGCCGCCCGGTGGCCTTCCACGCCATGCGCGGCATCTCCGCCCATTCCAACGGCTTCCAGACCTGCCGCGCCCTGCACCTGCTGCAGATCCTGATCGGCGCGGTGGAAACTCCCGGCGGCATGCGGTTCAAGCCGCCCTATCCGAAACCGGCCACCGCCCACCCGAAACCGCACGCCGAGGCGGTGCCGGGCCAGCCGCTGAAGGGGTCGCACCTCGGCTATCCGCAGGGGCCCGCCGACCTCGCGCTGGGGCCTGACGGCGCGGCGCTCCGGATCGACAAGGCGTTTACCTGGGAAAACCCGCTGTCTGCCCACGGCCTGATGCACATGGTCATCTCCAACGCGGTCGCAGGCGATCCCTACCGCATCGACACGCTGTTCCTCTACATGGCGAACATGGCGTGGAACTCCTCCATGAACACCAGGGGCGTCATGGAGATGCTGACCCGCACCGACGACAGCGGCGACTACGTCATCCCGCGCATCATCTACTCCGACGCCTATTCGTCCGAAATGGTGGCCTACGCCGACCTGGTCCTGCCCGACACCACCTACCTCGAACGGCACGACTGCATCTCGCTGCTCGACCGCCCGATCTCCGAACCCGGCGCCGCCGCCGACGCGATCCGCTGGCCGGTGGTGGAGCCCGACCGCGACGTGCGCGGCTTCCAGTCGGTGCTGCTGGACCTCGGCGCGCGGCTGGGCCTGCCGGGCATGGTGGACGGCGACGGCGCGCCGCTCTACGCCGATTACGCCGACTACATGATCAACCACGAACGCAAGCCCGGCATCGGCCCGCTCTCCGGCTGGCGGCTGGGCAAACACGGGCTGCAACACGGGCGCGGTGACCCGAACGGCGGGCAGATCGAAAGCTACATCGCCAACGGCGGCTTTCACGCCATGCACATCCCCGCGGATGCACAGTACTTCAAGCCGTGGAACATGGTCTATCAGGACTGGGCGGTGGAACACGGTCTGATGGACGCGCCCACGCCCTACCTCTTCACCCTCTACGCCGAACCGCTGCGCCGCTTCCAGATGGCGGCCGAGGGCAAGGGCGACCACCAGCCGCCCGACCACCTGCGCGACCGGATCAGGGACTGCCTGACGCCGCTTCCCGTCTGGTACCCGCCCTCCGACGGCGCGACCGATGAGGACTTCCCGATCCACGCGCTGACCCAAAGACCCATGGCGATGTACCACTCCTGGGGCAGCCAGAACGCATGGCTGCGCCAGATCCACGGCCACAACCCGCTCTACGTGCCGACCGCCCTCATGCAGGCGCACGACCTGCGCGACGGCGACTGGGTGCGCGTCACCTCCCCGCACGGAGAGATCACCGTCCCGGTGCTGGAGATGGCCGCGCTCAACCCGCATACCGTCTGGACGTGGAACGCCATCGGCAAGCGCAAGGGCGCCTGGGCGCTCGACCCGGACGCGCCCGAGGCGACAAGGGGCTACCTGCTCAACCACCTGATCCACGAACTGCTGCCCCCCAAAGGCGACGGCCTCCGCTGGTCGAACTCCGACCCGGTCACCGGTCAGGCTGCATGGTTCGACCTGCGCGTCCGCATCGCAAAGGCCACCCCCCCGCAGGAGGCACGCCCGCAGACCGGCCGGCAGGCCAGCCCCGTCCCGCAGCCCCCGGACAGCCTCCGCTGGCAGGTAAGGGACTGACCGCATGTTTCTCTGCTTCCCAAATACTCACGGCACGGACCCCGTCACCCGGCCGCAACGCCCGGCAAGCGCCGCCGCGAACCAGCGGGGGGCCACCACATGACACAGCTGCCCGGACAGACCGACAGGACCCTCGGCCTCGTCATCGACCTCGACACCTGCGTCGGCTGTCACGCCTGCGTGGTGGCCTGCAAGGGCTGGAACACCCAAAGCCAGCCCTCGCCGCTCTCGGACAGCGATCCCTACGGCGCCGACCCCTCGGGCACCTTCCTCAACCGCGTACACAGCTACGAGGTCACGCCGGAACAGGGCACCGCCCAGCTGGTGCACTTCCCGAAAAGCTGCCTGCACTGCGAGGACGCGCCCTGCGTCACCGTCTGCCCCACCGGCGCCAGCTACAAGCGGACCGAGGACGGCATCGTGCTGGTGAACGAAAGCGACTGCATCGGCTGCGGGCTCTGCGCCTGGGCCTGCCCCTATGGCGCGCGCGAACTGGACGCCGCCGAGGGGGTGATGAAGAAATGCACCCTCTGCGTCGACCGGATCTACAACGACAACCTGCCGGAGGAAGACCGCGTGCCCGCCTGCGTCCGCACCTGCCCGGCGGGCGCGCGGCATTTCGGCGACCTCTCCGACCCCGACAGCCCCGTCAGCCTGCTGGTGGCCGAGCGCGGCGGGATCGACCTGATGCCCGAGCAGGGCACGAAACCCGTGAACAAGTACCTCCCGCCCCGCCCCCGGGACACATGGGAGGCGGAAACCGATGTCCTGGCCCCGTGGCTCGCGCCGGTGGCGGAGGAGCCGCGCGGCTTCCTCGGCTGGCTCGACCGGGCCCTCGACAAGCTCTGACCGCACCGCGCAACACCCTGTAGGGCGGGGCTTCGCGCCGCCCTCCCTCGAAGGACAAGAATGCACCCGGCCCCGTCTCTCATCGCCTTCACCACGCTGTCCGGCCTGGGCTTCGGCCTGCTGTTCTGGCTGGGGATCGACCCGACGCCGCCCACCGGCTGGGTGGCCTTCGTCTTCTTCGCCCTGGCCTTCGTGCTGGCCCTTTGCGGGCTGGGCGCCAGCGCAAAGCACCTCGGACGGCCCGAGCGGGCGCTCAAGGCCTTCACCCAGTGGCGGTCGAGCTGGCTGTCGCGCGAGGCCTGGGCCTCTGCTGCCGCACTGACGCTTTGCGGGCTATACGCGGCGGCGCTGGTGTTCTTCGCCACGCCGGTCCTGCCGCTGGGATGGCTGGCCGCGCTCTTGGCGCTTGTCACAGTGGGGTCGACCGCGATGATCTACACCCAGCTCCGGACCGTGCCGCGCTGGCACGATCCTTCGACGCCCGCGGTCTTCCTGCTCTATGCGCTGGCCGGGGGGGCGCTGCTGTCCGGCCGGGTCGTGACCGCGATCCTGCTGCTGATCGCCTGCGGCGCGGCGCAGGGCTGGGCGTGGTGGGACGGCGACAGGCGGATGGCGCGCTCCGGCACGACGCTGGCCAGCGCCACGGGCCTGACCGGCGGCACCCCACGTGCCTTCGAGCCGCCGCACACCGGGTCCAATTACCTGACGCGTGAGATGGTGTTTGTCGTGGGTCGCAAGCACGCGGCGAAACTGCGTGTGATCGCCGCCGCGCTGGCCTTTGTCCTGCCCGTGCTGTTTCTGCTCCTGCCGTTCCACCATCTCTTTGCGCTTGTTGCAGCGGTGTCCCATGTGGCAGGGGTGGTTGTGGCCCGCTGGTTGTTCTTTGCCGAAGCCGAACATGTCGTGGGCCTCTATTACGGACGCGCGCCGTCCGGTTGAACGGGAGCGTCCGATCCATGCCATTCCTGCCGGGTTTCGACGAACGGTGGCGCGACGCGCCGGATTTCATCGACGGCACCCTGCGCGAAATCTGGACCGACCGGCGCCTCGACCGCATCGCCAAGGTCTACGCCGGGGACGCCGTCGTGCACGCCGGGCCGGGCCTCTTGCGGGGACGGGACGCGATCCGGGCCGAAGCGCAGGCCCGCCTGTCCGCCATGCCCGACATCGCCTTCTTTCCCGAGGAAACGATATGGGCGCAGTCGGGCTACAAGTCGGTGCTGGCCGCCCGGCGGCTCTGGTGCCGGGCCACGCATGACGGGCCGGGCCTTTACGGTGCGCCTACGGGCCGCGACATCAGCCACCGCGTGATGACCGACCTCTGGTGCCGCGGCAACGAGATCGCCGAGGAATGGCGCGTGGCCGACACGCTCGCCATCCTGAACGCGCTGGGCGAGGCGCCCGACGCCTGGGCGCGCAGGGCCGTGGCCGCGCAGGGCGGGCCGGAGCGCTGTGCGCCGCCACTCTCACCCGAAACGGAGGTGCCGCCGCGGTTCGACGGCAAGGGCAATACCTCGCCCTGGGGTCAGACGCTGTCGGATATTATCACGCGCGTGATGGCGGGCGAGATCTCGGTCCTTGCCCGCCAGTACGACCCGGCGGCGGAAGTGACCTATCCCGGCGGTCAGCCCGACAGCGGCCCCGCGGCGGCGGAACGGTTCTGGAGCGCGCTGCGCGCCTCGCTCCCCTCCGCCCGGTTCGCTGTGCAGAGCGCCATGGGCGAGGAAGACGCCCCCGCCAGCCCCCGCGCCGCGCTGCGCTGGACCCTCACGGGGCGGCACGACGGCTGGGGCCTGTTCGGCGCGCCGAGCGGTGCGGAGCTGCTGGTGATGGGGATGACGCAGGCGGAGTTCGGGCCGGACGGCCTGCGCCGCGAATGGACGCTGGTGGACGTGCCGGCGGTCTGGATGCAGATCGTCCTGGCTCGCGGAGACGGCTAAGGGGGCAGGCGGAGAAACTCCGCCCTACGCCCTGTCGTGCCCGTGACATCCGCCACGGCCACGTCCGCGGCGTCCGGACAGGGCGCCCGCCCCGGACGCCCCGCAACGGCCCGCCCTATTTCGAGCTGAACATGCCCTTCATCCGGTGGCTGCCCTGGTCGAGCCGGTCGCCGGCCTCTTCCAGCATCGGGTCGACGCGGCTGCGCCAGAACCGCTTCCACCGCACCCGGATCGCCCAGTAGACCGCTGCCAGGATCACGAGGATGACGATGGCGGTCCACGGGATGATCCTGACGTCCGGCCCCGCGACCTGCTTCAGTCCCACGGCGTTCGGGAAGATGGTCAGGAACTCGTTCCGCCAGCCGTAGTGCCGCACCGCCACCCAGCGCGGGTTGTCGGCGGTGGACTTCATGTCGGCCGCCTCGGCCTGCAGGTTGGAGGTGTCGAACTTGAAGTACGGCGGCCAGCCCCAGCCGGTGTCCTCGTTGCGGTAGACGATGATCTCGCCGTTGTCGCGCCGGGTCTGGATGAAGAACACGTCGCGGTTCGGCAGGGTGCCGTCGGTGCCGGTGTCCGCCTGCGCCCAGAACAGGCTGTTCTCGCCCGGATCGACGCGTTTTTCATAGGTGTCCGTGATCCGCACCACGTCGTGCTGCGGCAGCGTGTAATGCAGGAAGGCCGCGACCAGCAGCCAGAACAGCACGATGAACGTCCATTTCACAAATTTCATGGCGGAGCGGACCTTTCAGTGGAAATTCGTAAGGTAGATGATCGCGGTGACCGTGCACATGGGCAGGATATAGACCACAACGATCAGAGTTCGATGGCGGATGCGGTCCCAGCGCGACGTCTCGGCGTCGAGGTAGGCGTGAAGGGACATCTCCTCGGGGTTGGCCTTCCATTCCTCGAGGATCATGCGGCGGCGGCGCGCGCGCAGGCTGAGCCACAGCACGACGTAGGCGGCCGAGCAGATTACGAACGCGAGGATGAAGAAGCGCCCGAAGGCCAGCATCGCAGTCTCCCTTTGTTCATGACCTGATACGGCCTGCGTGGAAAATCAACGACAAACCGCGTCGCACGGGAGGTCCGGCGCAGGTGTCACGTAATGGGTTCAGCATCGGCCTGTCCATTCCGGAGCCTGCACCGGTCCGAAGCGGGCAGCGGTTCTGCTCGGTCGCCCGGGCGCGTCCGCCTTGCGCACATGCAGGTTTCGATGGGGAGGACGTGCGCCATGGAGGCCGACTCCGACGTTTCGGCGCACCTGCATGTTCGTGGCGCCGGGGCGCTTCGAACGGGTCAAGCTGGCCGGCTTTGCCGGCTTCTTGATCGTCGGGTCAGCGGCGGTCCTGATCCCGGGGAACCCAGGCCCTTGAGGATGCGCTGGACGTGGCCCGCCCTACCAGACGTTGGTGCGCCAGCGGCGCGGGGCGGTGACCGATACAAGGAGCACGATCGGCCCCCAGACCAGCCCCGCCTGAACGCCTAGCAGCAGGAAATGCAGAACGCCGCCGCGCTGCCCGATCAGGCGCGCGGCCGAGGGGGTTTCCAGCAGGTAGAGCACCGCGAAGAGGCAGGCGGACAGCCCCACCAGCGCCAGCGCCGACAGCAGCGCCGCGGCGGCGATGCCGGGGATGGTCTCCGGCATCAGCCGTTCCACCCCGCGGGTGACGAAGACGGCGAGGGCGATGAGGATCGCCGTGGGGATCAGGAGGCCGAGGATCATGGCACAGAAGATGGCGTCGTCGCACCCCGAAGGCAACGGGCCGGGGGTTGCGGCAACGCGCTTGCAGAGTCACAGTGGCGGCATTGTTTTGCACCCGAGGAGATTTCCATGTTTCGTTTGACCGCAGGCACCTTGCTTGCCCCCACCCTTGTTGCCCTGTCCCTGGCAGCCTTGCCCGCGCAGGCCGACGAGGTCACCGACCTTCTCGATTCGGCGCGCGAGGCCTATGACGCAGGCGATATCCAGTTCGCGCTCGACGACCTCGAAATGGCCCGGCAGCGGCTGGTGGAGATGAAGACCGCCTCGCTTGGCGCCTTCCTGCCCGACGCGCCCGACGGCTGGACGCGCGAGGTGAACACCGAGATGAACACCGGCCTTGCCATGATGGGCGGCGGCGTCGGGGCAGAGGCGCGCTACATGTCGCAGGACGGGGAAGAGCTGAAGCTGACCCTGATGGCCGACAACCCGATGGTCGCCAGCATGTCCGCGATGATCAACAACGCCGGTGCCATGGGGATGAAGACCGAACGCATCGGCCGCCAGCGCTTTGCCGTGCAGGACGGGCAGATGATGGCGCTGATCGGCAACCGCGTGCTGGTGCAGGCCGAGGGCGACGTGGAGACCGCGCGCGGGCTGCTCGACAAGATGGATTTCGAGGGCATGGCCGTCTTCGGCCAGTGATCCTTCGGTTCGGGGGCGGGCAGCCTTCGCCGCTGCCCGTCTTGCTGCGCGGCCCTTGTGTCACCGGGTGTCACCGGGCCGCGCAGACCGTAGGGTGCAGATTCTGCACCCTTTCTGACGTCAGCCGACCACGTTGAAGCCGGGGCCGTAGGGGTAGCCGGTGATGTTCTCGTTGCCGTCCCCGGTGATGACGAGGATGTCGTGCTCGCGGTAGCCGCCCGCGCCGGGCTGGCCTTCGGGGATGGTCAGCATCGGCTCCATCGAGATCACCATGCCGGGTTCCAGCACCGTGTCGATGTCCTCGCGCAGTTCCAGCCCGGCCTCGCGCCCGTAGTAGTGCGACAGCACCCCGAAGGAGTGGCCGTAGCCGAATGTGCGGTATTGCAGCATGTCGCGCTCGGCGAAGAAGTCGTTGATCTTCAGCGTGATTTCCGCGCAGGAGGCGCCGGGCTTCAGCAGGGACATGCCGTATTCATGTGCGGCGACGTTGGCCTCCCAGATCTTCAGAGACGCCGGATCGGCCTCGCCCACGAACATCGTGCGTTCCAGCGCGGTGTAGTAGCCCGAGATCATCGGGAAGCAGTTCAGCGACAGGATGTCCCCGTGCTGCAACTGGCGCGCCGTCACCGGGTTGTGCGCGCCGTCGGTGTTGATGCCCGACTGGAACCAGACCCAGGTGTCGCGGTATTCCGCATCCGGGAAGCGGGCGGCGATCTCCAGTTCCATCGCGTCGCGGCCCGCCATGGCCACGTCGATTTCGCGGATGCCGGGACGGATCGCGTCGTGGATGGCGTAGCCGCCCACATCCGCCACGGCGGCCCCGGCGCGGATCAGCTCGATCTCGGCGGCGGATTTCATCATCCGCTGGCGCATGGTCGCGGGCGCGATGTCTGCGGAGGACGCGGGTTTCAGGAAACTGTCCATCAGTCCCTTGGAGGCCAGCGTCATGTGGTCGGCCTCGTAGCCGATCGCCTTGCCTGCGCCGGTCACCGACAGGATCGCGCGCCAGTAGTTGTTACGCTCCCAGTCGGTGTAGGTGATGTTGTCGCCATGGCAGCGCCGCCACGGCTGGCCCGCGTCGATGCCAGCGCTGATCGTCACGCTTTCGGTCTGGGTCACGACAAGCCCGTAGGGCCGGCCGAACGAACAGTAGAGGAAGCCTGAGTAATACGCGATGTTGTGCATCGAGGTCAGCACGGCGGCGTCGAGCCCGGCGTCCCGCAGGATCGCGCGCAGCCCGGCAAGGCGGGCGTCGTATTCGGCGGGCGCGAAGGGCAGGATGCGGTCGCCCTGGTGGAAGCGATAGCTTTGCGGGCGGCTCTGTGCGGGCTTTTCGAGGGTCGTGGTGGTCATTCCGTGTCTCCTGTCGCGCGGCGGGCCTTCCCCTGCCGCGCTGGCAAACGAAGGTCCCGGCGTACAGGACGGAATCGGGGATGTGTTCGGCGACGCCATCGCCTCCCCTGACGATGTTCTGCGCCAACCGGGCACCGTCTGGCAAGAGGCGTGTTGCCGGCTAGTCGCCGACCGGCCAGCCGCCGCGCGTCAGCGCCTGCAGGATGCGCGTTTCAGCGTCGGGGCGGCTGTCGTCGATGGCGTGGTCGCGGAAGAACCACCAGAGATAGGCGGCGAAGTCCGGCGCCATGCCGGGCGCCTGCCGGATCGCCTCTTCCGGCCCGAGGTCATGCACCTTCGCCGCGATGTGGTGAAAGTCGATCCTGCCGAACAGCACGGCGGGCTTCCCGAGGAAATAGCCCGACACGACGACAGAGGAATTCTGTGTGGCCACGTAATCGCATGCGGGCAGCATGGCGCCCGTGCCGCCCAGGGTGATGGTCAGCCGGGGGAACCGGCGCTGCAATGCGTCCAGCGCATCGGTCTCTGCCGCTTCATAGTGCTCCTTGGGATGCAGGGTGGCGTGCACGCGGCGGGTGGTGTCGTGCTCCAGCACCGCCTCCAGCATGGCCAGCGGCGACATGCTCTGGAAGGAGCGTCGCTCCAGCAGGCGGCCCTGCAGCGGCACCAGCACCATGCCCTCCCGCGTCGTCTGCGCCCCGGCGAAGTGCCGGGCGCGCATGTTGGACAGGAAGCGCGCGGCCTTCTGCGGGTTCACCGTGGCGGGGTTGAACTCTGCCAGAGCCACCGGCCAGGTCCAGCGTTGGGCGCTGCGTTCGATATGCCAGAAGGGGGCGAAGTAGGTGCGCCGGAAGGTCAGGCTGCGCGCGTTCGGCGGCTCGATCATCCGCACCAGCGCGTATCCGGGGCGCTCGCGGGCGGCGGCCAGTTCTTCCGGGCTGTCGTCGTGCAGATGCACCTCCCACCCGCGGGCCTGAAGGACGTCACGGACGGTGGACAGGAACGGCAGGCGACCGGCCAGCAGTCGCGCGCGCAGGGCCGGGTAGAGGTAGAACCGCGCCAGTTCCGGTTCAGACACCGCCCGGTTCCAGCCAGAGCTTGTACAGCAGGGTGACACCGTCCACCCGGGCCTTCTTCAGCTTGGCCAGGAAGACGCGGTAGGCCAGCTTCGGATCGCGGTGATCGGTCCAGTTGTAGCCGTCGCGGTCGTTGCCGAGGATCTCCCAGCCGATGTCGCTGGGCGGTTCGCGGAACATGCGGGCGGCGGCCTCCATCAGCGCGACGCCCTCGCCGCGCTTCAGCCCGTAGCGGGCCAGTTCGTCGGCCTGCGCGGCAGGCAGCCATGGCGCGCCGTCGCCGGTGTGGGCGGCGGCGAACCATGCGGGTAGGTCGACGACGAGGTCGTCATCGTCGACCAGCAGATCGAAGCGTTCCGGGCTTATACGCTGAGGCAAACGTATTTCATCTCCAGGTAGTCCTCGATCCCGTGGTGGGAGCCTTCGCGGCCAAGGCCGGACTGCTTGACGCCACCGAAGGGCGCGACCTCGGTCGAGATGATGCCGGTGTTCACGCCGACGATGCCGTATTCCAGCGCCTCGGCCACCTTGTAGACGCGGCTCAGGTCCTTGGCGTAGAAGTAGGACGCAAGGCCGAAGATGGTGTCGTTCGCCATCTCGATCACGTCGTCCACGTCGTCGAACTTGAACAGCGGCGCCAGCGGGCCGAAGGTCTCGTCCGTGGCGACCTGCATGTCCTGCGTGACGCCGGTCAGGATGGTCGGCGGCAGGAAGTGGCCTTCGCCGCTCAGCGGCTTGCCGTCGCCGTAGACCACCTTCGCGCCCTTGGAGGTTGCGTCGCTGATGTGCTCCTGCACCTTGTCGATGGCGTCGGAGTTGATCAGCGGGCCAAGGTCCGTGCCGTCCTCGAGCCCGTCGCCGACCTTCAGCTTGGCGGTGGCTTCCTTCAGCTTCTCGGCGAAGGCGTCATAGACACCCGACTGCACGTAGATCCGGTTGGCGCAGACGCAGGTCTGGCCGTTGTTGCGGAACTTGCACATGATCGCGCCCTGCACGGCCGCGTCGAGGTCGGCGTCATCGAACACGATGAACGGCGCGTTGCCGCCCAGCTCCATCGAGCACTTCATCACCTGGTCGGCGGCCTGCCGCAGCAGGATGCGGCCCACCTCGGTCGAGCCGGTGAAGGTCAGCTTGCGGACCTTCGGGTTCTCGCAGAACTCCTTGCCGATCTCCGAGGAGGACGAGGAGGTCACGACGTTGAACACGCCCGCGGGCACGCCGGCACGCTCTGCCAGAACGGCGAGGGCGATGGCCGACAGCGGGGTTTCCTTGGCCGGGCGCGCGACGAAGGCACAGCCGGCGGCCAGCGCCGGACCCGCCTTGCGGGTGATCATCGCCGAGGGGAAGTTCCACGGCGTGATGGAGGCGGCGACGCCGATCGGCTGTTTCATCACCATGATGCGCTTGTCGCGCTGGTGGCCGGGGATGGTTTCGCCGTAGATGCGCTTGGCCTCTTCGCCGAAGAACTCGATGAAGCCCGCGGCATAGGCGATCTCGCCCTTGGCCTCGGCCAGCGGCTTGCCCTGCTCGGCGGTCATGATGATGCCGAGGTCGTTCTGGTTCTCCATCATCAGGTCGAACCACTTGCGCAGGACGGCGGCGCGTTCCTTGCCGGTCCACGTGGCCCATTCCTTCTGCGCGGTGTAGGCGGCGTCGATGGCCTTCGCCACCTGTTCGCGGCTCAGGTCGCAGACCTCGGCGATCACGTCGCCGCGGGCCGGGTTGGTGACGGAAAACGTCTTGTCGCCGGTGATCCACGCGCCGTCGACGTAGGCGCGACTCTCCAGCAGGGTCGGGTCCTTCAGCAGGTTTTTGAGGTCGGTCGTCTGGTCGAGCATGGTTTCCTCTCCGCTTTTATGCGTTAGGCTCCACATCTAGTGCGTGCCGCACGCAAGTGTAATCGGGCTGCCGGTCCATCGAACGCGACAGGGCTGGCCCCTCTCTACTCCTTTCGCCCGCCGGGTTGAAACGGCATTTGCAGTGGCACGGCAAGGAACGGCAGGAACACAGGACCAAGATGGATCAGAAAACAGACCTCTCCGACGCTTACGAGAACGGCGCCTACATTCCGGACGGGGCCAGCTATCCGCCCCGCTGGGCCGCCGAGGCGCAGGCCTACCGCAAGCGTCTTTCCCCGGCACAGAAGGCAGTGCTGGGGCTTCCCTATGGCGAGGGGGCGCGTCACCGGATGGACCTGTTCCTGCCCGACCGCACGCCCGAGGGGCTGGTCGTCTTCGTGCACGGCGGCTACTGGCAGCGCTTCGACCGGTCCGACTGGTCGCACCTCGCCGAAGGCGCGCGGGCGCGGGGCTGGGCGGTGGCGATGCCGTCCTACGACCTGTGTCCCTCGGTGCGCATCCGCGACATCACCGCCCAGGTGGTGCAGGCCGTGACCATCGCCGCCGAAGAGGTGCAGGGCCCGATCCGTCTGACCGGCCATTCCGCCGGCGGGCACCTCGCGGCGCGTATGGGGACGGGCGTGCTGCCCGAGGACGTGGCGGCGCGGGTGCAGGCGATCCTGCCGATCTCGCCCCTGTCGGACCTGCGCCCGCTGATGGAAACCGCGATGAACGCCAACCTGAAGCTCGATTCGGAAGAGGCGCGGGCCGAAAGCCCTATCTTCCACTCCGCGCCGCGCGCCAAGGTCACGGTCTGGGTGGGCGGCGCCGAACGCCCGGCCTTCCTCGAACAGGCGGAATGGCTGGAGGAGGCCTGGGGCTGTTCCCGCGTCGTGGACGAGGGCAAGCACCACTTCGACGTGATCGACACCCTCGCCGACCCGTCCGGCGCCCTGACAGAGCGGCTCCTGTCGATGTGATCCTTCCGGGCCGCGCGTGACGGCAGGCAGGGCGGGGCTTTGCGCCGCCTTCCGCGCGTGCGTGAAAAATCTGCTACCCTGCGCCAAGGAATGGCGCGCGGCGCGCGTCTCGGTCACAAGATGCGCATGGATGTCAGTGACGAAGCCTTGGCCCGCGCGGCCGCAGACGGGGACCGGGAGGCGTTCGCCCTGCTGGTCGGCCGTGTCTACGACCGCGTCTACGCCTATGCCATCCGCCTGACCGGCAATCGGGCGGATGCAGAGGACCTGGCGCAGGATCTCTGCGCGGCGCTGCCCGCCAAGCTGCAGTCCTTCCGGGGCGAGGCGCGCCTGACCACCTGGCTCTACCGCATCACCGTGAACGCCGCGCGGGACCGCTTTCGCCGCCGGGCCACCTACATGAAGGCGACCGAGGGCTGGGGCGACTGGGAACAGGCGCGGCAGGCCGAGATCGCCGAACAGGCGGAGCGGCGCGACTGGCTGACACGGGCGATGGGCGCCCTGTCGGTCGACCTGCGCGAGACGCTGGCACTGGTGCTCGACGGCATAAGCCAGGCCGAGACGGCAGAGATCCTCGGCATCCCCGAGGGCACCGTCGCATGGCGCGTCTCGGACGCGAAGAAACGCCTTCGGGCCTTGAAAGAGGCCGAAGCGCGGGAGGTGACGAAATGAACGACGACTCCGACGATCTGAACGACCTGAAGGATCTCTTCGACGCCGAGCTGCCGAAGCCCGACCCGGCGCGCCGGGCCGATGCCATCGCGCTGGCGATGAAAAATTTTGACCGGACCCAAGAAACCGCGGATGCGGCGCGTCAGACCTCTGAACCACAGCCCAAGGGCATATTCAGAGGAGCCATTCACATGCTGTTTCAGATGAACACCCGCGCCGTATTGACGGCCACCACCGCGCTCGCCGCCGTGGCGCTTGTCGCGGTCATCCCGGTCGTCACCCGGATGCCCGACCGTCTGACCGGAGGCGGCACCGCCGGCCGGACCGAGGTGGCCGCACCGGACCCCGCGCCGCAGCCGGAGGTCTTCTCCGCCGACGACGTTCAGGCGCTGGCCCCGGGCGAGGCGGATGCGGGCGACCTTTCGATTGCCGCCGAGGAGGAGATGGCAGAAGCGCCCCTGCCGCCGGTCGCCGTCACCGAAGCGCTGGAGGAATTTTCCGCCGATGCGCCTATGCCGCGGATATCCGGCCGCCCCGCCGGGGACGCCGTTCCGCAGGGGGCGCCCGCGCGGCAGTCCGCGACCTCCCGGACGATGGCGCCTGCCGGTGCCGCGCCGCAGCCGGGCGGCACCTTCGGCAATATCGTGTCGGGCCGGGTGAATGGCGGCATCGCCCCCGCGCCCGTCCCGCAGTTCGAGCCGGTCCCGGCCCCGATGCCGGACACGGAGGCGTTCCCCGAGGCCGAGCAGAACCCGATCAAGGTGACGGCAGAGGACCCGGTGTCGACCTTCTCCATCGACGTGGACACCGCGTCGTGGTCGATCATCCGCAATTCCCTGACCCGGGGCATGCTGCCGCCGGAGGACGCGGTGCGGATCGAGGAGATGGTCAACTACTTCTCCTACGACTATCCGGCGCCGGAGGGTGACGCGCCCTTTGCCACCCACATCGGCGTGTCGGACAGCCCGTGGCGCGAGGGCACGCAGCTTGTGCAGATCGGTCTGCAGGGGATGCTGCCGGACGCCCGCCCGCCGATGAACCTCGTGTTCCTGATCGACACCTCCGGGTCGATGCAGGACGCCAACAAGCTGCCGCTCCTGAAGCAGAGCTTCCGCCTGATGCTGGGCCAGCTGGGCGAGGACGACATGGTCTCCATCGTGACCTACGCCGGGTCCGCGGGCCGGGTGCTCGACCCCACGAAGGCGAGCGAACGCCAGACCATCCTCGACGCGCTGGACCGGCTGGAGGCCGGGGGCAGCACGGCGGGGCAGGCGGGTCTGCAACAGGCCTATGCCACCGCCACAGGGATGGCCCGCGAGGGCGCGGTCAGCCGGGTGATCCTTGCCACGGACGGCGACTTCAACGTCGGCATCAGCGATCCCGACGCGCTGAAGGACTACATCGAGACGCAGCGCGGGACGGGCACCTACCTGTCGGTGCTGGGCTTCGGGCGCGGCAACCTCGACGACGCGACGATGCAGGCGCTGGCGCAGCACGGCAACGGCATGGCCGCCTACATCGACACGCTGTCGGAGGCGCAGAAGGTGCTGGTGGACCAGCTGACCGGCGCACTGGTGCCCATCGCCGACGACGTGAAGATCCAGGTCGAATGGAACCCCGCGCAGGTCGCGGAGTACCGCCTGATCGGCTACGAGACCCGCGCCCTGCGCCGCCAGGACTTCAACAACGACAAGGTCGACGCAGGCGAGATCGGCGCAGGGCATCAGGTCACCGCGCTGTACGAGGTCACGCCGGTGGGTTCGGGCGCGCGGATGACCGACCCGCTGCGCTATGCGCCGGAGCAGGTGGCGTCGGAACAGGCGGACACGGAGAGTGCGGAACTGGGCTTCCTCCGCCTGCGCTACAAGGCGCCGGGCGAAAGCGAGAGCCGGCTGATCGAAACGCCGGTGCGGTCGGACGCCGGTGCGCTGCCGCAGACCGACTGGGCCGCCGCCATCGCGGGCTTCGGCCAGATCCTGAAGGGCTCCGACCTGATCGGCGACTGGTCGATGGGCGACGCCATCGCGCTGGCCACCGGCGCACGGGGCGCGGATCCCTTCGGCTACCGGCAGGAGGCGATCAACCTGATGCGCCTGGCCGAAAGCCTGCAGCGCTGACCCGCGCACACGTCTGACGGGGACGCCGGGACGGACGCTCGCGCATAGCGCATCGCCCCGCCCGCCGTCGCGCCTGCCGAACCGCAAGAACCCTGCCCCCGGACACCCCCGGAGGCAGGGTTTCACCGCGCCTTAACAAAACCGTCACGGCGCTGTTACGTCCCGGGACCAATGCGGCACCTACGTCATTCTGACAGGAGCCATCACATGACCATCCGTTCGATCTGCCTGACCAGCGCACTGGCGCTGACGGCCGGCGCGGCCTTTGCCGACAGCCACGGCCAGATGAATTTCAACCGCATTGCCGCCTTTGCCACCCCGCTGAACATGGCCGAGGGCGAGGACACGCAGCGCGAGACCTCCGCCGAAATCATCGCCGCCTCCGACGACGGCATGACGCTGGTCTACACCGACAGCCCGCTGGGCGTTGTGGGCCGGATCGACATCACCGATCCCAAGGCGCCGAAGCCCATGGGCAACACCGATGTGGGCGGCGAACCAACCTCCGTCACGGTGATCGGCAACACCGCCTACATCGGCGTGAACACCTCCGAATCCTACACGCAGCCGGGCGGCAAGCTGGTGTCGATGGACCTTGCCTCCGGCGAGCTGACCGGCGAATGCGACCTCGGCGGCCAGCCCGATTCCACCGCGCATGACGATGCGGGCACCTTCGTCGTCGCCGCGATCGAGAACGAGCGCGACGAGGATGCAGGCGACGGCCGCGTGCCGCAGATGCCCGCGGGCTGGGTCTCGAAGGTGATGATCGAGGACGGCGCGATGAACTGCGACGTGGTCAGGATCGACGTGACCGGCCTGGCCGGGATCGCGGGCGAGGACCCGGAGCCGGAATTCGTCGACGTGAACGGGCTGGGCGAGATCGTCGTCACCCTGCAGGAAAACAACCACATCGTGGTGATCGGCGCGGACAACGCGGTGATGGCGCACTTCCCCGCCGGTGCCGTGGACCTGACCCGCATCGACACGGAGGACGACCGCGCCTCGCTGGTGTTCGACGGCGAGCAGCCGGGCCGCCTGCGCGAGCCGGACGGCGTGCAGTGGCTGGACGACACCCACTTCATGCTGGCGAACGAGGGTGACATGGACGGCGGCTCCCGCTCCATCACCGTCTTCGCCAAGGACGGCACCGAGGTCTTCGAAAGCGGCTCCGACTTCGAGACGCCGATCATCCAGGCCGGGCACTACCCCGACAAGCGGTCCGACGCGAAGGGCGTGGAACCGGAAGGCATGGAATTCGCCACCTTCGGCGGCACGCCCTACGCCTTCGTGCTGGGCGAGCGGTCCTCCACCGTCTCCGTTTACGACACCACCGACCCGGCGAACCCGGTGTTCAGGCAGCTCCTGCCCTCCGGCATCGCGCCCGAAGGCGCCATAGCCATCCCGGAGCGCAACCTCTTCGTCACCGCCAACGAGGCGGACCTGATCGAGGACGGCGGCGTGCGGGCGCACGTGATGATCTACGAATACCAGGACGCCCCGGCGGCCTATCCGCAGATCACCTCCGAAGGAGCGGACGAGCTGATCGGCTGGGGGGCGAACTCCGGCATGGTGGCAGGCGAGGACGGCATGATCTACGCCGTCAACGACAGCTTCTACGGCTACCAGCCGACGATCTTCACCATCGACCCGTCGCAGACCCCGGCGCGCATCACCCGTGCCCTGCCGGTCACCCGCAACGGCATGCCGGCGCAGAAGCTCGACATGGAAGGCATCACGCTGGACGGCGAGGGCGGCTTCTGGGTGGCTTCCGAGGGCCGCACCGACCGCGTCATCCCGCACGCGATCTACCACGTGAACGCCGAGGGCGAGATCGAGGACGAGATCGGCCTGCCCGCGGAGCTGCTGAACAACGAGGTCCGCTTCGGCTTCGAAGGGATCACGAAGATCGGCGACACCCTCTGGATGGCCGTCCAGCGGGAGTGGAAGGACGATCCGGAGAACACCGTGAAGCTGGTGGCCTACAACCTCGAGACCGAGGAATGGGGCGCCGTGCGTTACGAGAAGGCCGCGCCGGAAAAGGGCTGGGTCGGCCTGTCCGAGATCGTGGCCCATGGCGACTGGGTCTACGTCATCGAGCGTGACAACCAGATCGGCGCGGAGGCGGTGACCAAGAAGATCTACCGCATCCCCGCTGCCGAGATGGTCGCAGCGCCGCTGGGCGGCGATCTGCCGGTCGTCTCGAAGGAAGAGGTCGTCGACCTGATCCCGATGCTGCAGGCGCAGGGCGGCTACGTGGTCGACAAGATCGAGGGCCTTGCGATCACCGCAGACGGCACGATCTGGGCCTCCACCGACAACGACGGCGTGGACGACAGCTCGGGCGAGACGTTCTTCTGGAAGGCGGGCACGGCCAACACCGCCGCCAACTGAGCCGCATTTTCCGACAGACCCAAGGCGCTCCGCAGATCCCTGCGGGGCGCTTTCCGTTTGCGCGTCCGATCCGGGCACGGCCTCTGGCTGACGATCTACGGTCCGCCTCCCATCGTCATTTGAGTGATCGCCTGATCGGAGCGAAGGAGTGCCTTCGAAGGCCCCGCGCCCGGTGCGACTGGCCTATGGCCCGCAACAGGTTGGACATGGGCAAAGCGATCTTCTCTGGTCTCGCGTCATGGTTGACCTACGTCTTTCACAGGCGCGTTTTTCGCGCCGTCTGAAGACAACCGGGCCTTAAACCTTGTGTGCCAGACTTCGGCAGCATCCACGGGGAGGGTTCGATGCCGGAGGATCCTGAATTGTCTTTCGTTTTGTGCATTGTGGCGGGCGCACTGGCCGTGGCGGCAGGGGCGTTCGGTGCCCTCAGCCTCGCTCCGTCGGCAAGCGCGCTGCTGGCGGTGTTCGCCACGCTGCGGATCTGCTGGCTGGACGACAACATCGCCAACGACCTGCTCGACCGGGATCAGCTTCCCCCGAGCTACATCAACGCGCAACGCCGCCAGCGGTGGCTGGAGGCGCTTCTGCTGGGCCGCTCCAAAACAGAGGAAACGCCGACCCCCGCGCAGGTTGCCACCCGGATGCGGGCAGAGGTACAGGTCTGGTCCGCCATCGTCGTCGCGGGCGTGGCGGCGATGCTGGCGCGGACCACGCCCTTCGGGATGCTGGTGTCCTTCGGGCTGGCGCTCTGGGCGTTTCTCTGGGCCTTCCGCTTTGCCGACCGGCTGTCGGCGACGCTGTGGCTGGTGGAAACCGGCCGCGTGCTGCCGAGGGAGGACCTGCTGCGCCGCGTCAGCTGGGCTTACTCCGGCCGGAACGACCGCGACCGCTAACCCTTCATCAGGCGCGGCAGCATCTCTGCCAGCAGGTCCCAGACAATGCGCACCCGCGGGCTCGTCTTCAGTTCACGATGCGCCACCAGCCACACGGGGTAGTCGAAGGTGATCTCCGGCAGGACCCGCACCAGCAACGGGTCGCCGGTGCCCAGCGTGACCGGCCCGACGCCGATCCCCAGCCCCTGCCGCGCGGCTTCCCAATGCACCGCGTGAGAGGTGGTGCGCAGGCCAAAGCTCGTCTCCGTCACGGTCACCCCGCGCTGCGTCAGCGCCGCGATGAACGGGGCGTTTTCCTCGAAACCGATGAACCGCGCCGAACCCAGGTCCTCCGGTCCGCGCACCGTGCCGAGCCGTGCGGCGTAATCCGCGCTGGCGAAGAACCCGGCGGTGTCGTCCGTCAGGCGCCTGCCGATCAGGTCGGGCTGGTCCGGCGCGGCATTGCGCACGGCGATGTCCGCCTCGCGCCGCTTCAGGTCGCTCATGCGGTTGGAGGACACGACCTCCACCCGGATGCCGGGGGCGACCTCCGCCAGCCGCCTCAGGACCGGCGGCAGCAGCCACATGGAGTAGAGTTCCGGCGCGGCGATGGCGACCGGGCCGGACACGTCCGTCGCCTGCCCGGTGGCGGCCAGCGACACGGCCACCGCCGCCTCTCCCATGGCGCGCACGTGTTCGACCAGCCGCGTGCCCGAGTCCGTCAGCACCAGACCGCGGCCGACCCGTTCGAACAGCACGACGCCCAGCTCTTCCTCCAGCGCCGTGACCTGCCGTCCCAGCGTCGGCTGGGTCATGCCCAATGCCCGCGCCGCCGCCGAAAGCGATCCTTCCTCGGCGGTGACGAGGAACGCCCGCGCGCGGTTCCAGTCGAAAGTGACAGAGCGCCAGTCCATGCAATCCTGTATGGATGACACCCCCTGGGGCGTCAAAAGCAAAAGAGGGGGCACAAGGCCCCCTCCCGTTCGTCGTGTCGGTCAGATGTCAGTTGACGGTTTCGGCGTCCACGACATCCTTCTCGACCGCCTTGACCTCCGGCTTCGCGATCTCGATCCGGCGCGGCTTCAGCGCCTCCGGGATCTCGCGCTTCAGGTCGATGTGCAGCATGCCGTTCTCATGGGTCGCGCCGGTGACGCGGACATGGTCGGCAAGGTGGAAACGGCGCTCGAAGGCGCGGGTTGCGATGCCGCGGTGCAGGTAGCTGCGGCCCTCGTCCTCGTCCGCCTTGCGGGCCGAGACGACCAGCGCGTTTTCCTTCACCTCGACGCCGAGGTCGCTGTCGGCAAAGCCGGCCACCGCGATGGAGATGCGGTAGGCGTCGTCGGCGGTCTTCTCGATGTTGTACGGGGGATAGCCCGGCTGCGGCGCGTCGTTGGACAGGACGCGGTCCATCATCTCGGCAAGCTGGTCAAAGCCGACGGATGCACGGTAGAGCGGAGCAAAATCGAAATGTCGCATGGAATCCTCCAGTTGAGCGATACCTGTGTCCGGCCTTCCCATCGGGGACAGGCCGTATTTCCAGTTCCCGGAACCCTGTCAGAGGCGTTCCGGTACAGGAAAATTGGGAACGTCGCGCGCGCGTTTCAAGAGCCGTCCGCACACGAAAAAGCGCCCCGGAGACGGTTCTCCGGGGCGCTCTCGCGAGGTTGTGATCGTTGGATCAGAACTTCATTTCGTAGCCGAGGCCGACGGTGCCCATGCGGACGTTCTCGCTCTTGGAGCCGGCGAGGGTCATGATGACGCGGCCGCCAGCCTTGGTGTCGATACCGAAGTTCAGGGCGAGGTCGAAGCGGTCGTCGTCGGTGCTGCCCGGCGTCGCCGTGACGGTGCCGCCGCTGTTGACGTCGATGTCCTCGTTCATCACGCGGTTCCACGAGAAGTCGACATCGGTGTGCAGGGCGCCGAAGCTGACCGGCGTCGTCTTTTCCCAGCGCACGCCCAGTTTGCCGAAGGTCGTGGTCTGGTCGTAACCCGGGACGATGGCGCCGTTGCTTGCGGTGAAGCTGTCGACTTCCAGCATTTCGCGCGACACGCCGACATAAGGCATCAGGATGTTCGCGGCGTTGCCGCCGAGGGCAAAGCGCTGACCCAGTTCCAGAGAGGCGGCGCGGTAATCGCTCTCGGTGGAGCCGGACGCGGTGCCGGTCGGGAACAGCATGGTGTAGTCGTGGTCGGTGCGGCCGGCGGTGATGTCACCGTACAGCTGCATGCCGCTTGCCGCCTGGTACAGGCCGTAGATGTTCGCCGTCTTGGTGTCGCTGTCGGAGTCGAAGCCGCTGGCGTCGCTGGACGAGTTCAGGCCGCTGAACGCGATACCCGTGCGGAACAGGTACTGCTGGGTCTGGAAGGTGTAGTCGGCGCCGATGGTCAGGCCCTTGCCGCTGAGGTCGGTGCCGCCGGAGGCGGAGCCGGAGGACGCGGTGGCAAACGCGTAGCCGCGCAGGCCCTCGATCCCCAGCATGTCGTTGACGATCGCATTGCCCTGGGTCGAGTAGAAGCCGCCGGTGCCGAGGTAGCTTTTGACCAGGGCCAGGATGCGGATCTGCGCGCGGATGTTCTGCGCGACGGTCATCGAGGAGTTGCGGAAGATGTCGGTGGTCAGGATGAACTTGATCCCGCCATCTGTGGCCGCGTTGATGACGCAGGTCTGGAAGGCCAGCGCGAAGGCCGCGGCGGCGTCGCCGCCAAGCCGCAGCTGGTTGAGGTCAGCGACACAGCCGCCGTTGGTGGCCAGCGCGAGGTCGGCGTAGTCCGCTTCGGTCGTGCCGAAGCCGCCGGTGAAGCTGCCGTGTGCGGTCGAGGTAAAGGTGGTGCCGGTCTGAACCAGCGTGGTGGTGCCGTCGGTGGAGATCGCGGTGTCGTTGTTGGCGTCGAGGATACCGATGTCGACCATCGCGACGAGGTTCGCACCGGCGGTCTGGATCGCGCTCAGCACGTCTGCGAACAGGAGGCTGCCGCCGGTGGTGTCGTCACGGTCTTCGTCGGTGATAAGCACCAGCGTCGTGTTGCCGGCGGGGATCGTGTAGTTCTTGAGCACGTAGTCGATGGCGGCAAATCCGTCCTCGGTGCCGCCCGGCGTGGTCAGGTTGGTCGTCGCCGCCGAAAGGTCCGTGGCGTTGCCAAGCTGGCTACCGCCGATGCTGAACTCGCGGATCAGGCCCGGATTGGTGGAACCAGCGGCAAAGCCCATGAGGCCGTAGTTGCGGCTGCCGAAGCCACCGACGGCCAGCGCGGCGTCGAGGTCGAGCACGAACTGAGTCAGGAAGTCCTGCTCGCCGGACATGGAGCCCGACTCGTCCATCATGAAGATGATGTTGGAGGTTGCGCTTTGCGCGTGCGCGGGCCCGGCCAGGGCGAGCGTCATCGCCGTGGAGGCTGCGAGAAAAGTCTTGAACATTATGTCCCCTCACCGAAAAAAAAAGCTGGTGTCTGCTGCGGCCAAGTTGCCAAAACCCTACCCGTTCGCATAGGGGGCAAATTTACGAGGCGTTAACCTTGTTGCGCGGCGGAAACAGGTGTCCCCAAGCGGCTCGGAATGCTCAATCTTTTGGTGCAGCCTTACCCGGTGCGCGCACGAAACGGGCGCCTCCGGCCCCCTTGGCGCCGCCTGACAGGACATTTGTCCCCGCCCGGGCAGGCGGGGCCGCGTGGCGTGTCAGCCGGTCCTTCAGGATGACCACATGGGTCGTCAACTCCATCCCGAAGACACGCGCCGCGCCCTCCTCGTCGGTGCCGGTGGCGGAGACCAGCGACAGGATGCGCAGCCCGCCGCCCTGTTCTGCCAGGATGGGCGCGCCCGACGCGCCGTAGCCCGCCTTGCAGTCGAACAGGAGGATGCCGCCCGCGTAGCGCGCCAGCAGCCCGCAGGACCGCGGCACCGACGCGCCACGGTGCAGCGCGTCGCCGTAGGGCGCGAGGTAGACGGTCTTTCCCGGTGCCTGTGACGGGTGCAGCGCGATGGGGCGGGCGTCCTCGGGTGGGATGGCCTCGGACAAACGCAGCAGGGCGACGTCGTTGGCGATCATCGCCTCGTCCAGCTCGATCCCGCCGATGTCGCTGTACCCGGGCGATATCACCCAGTCGGTCACGCCCCGGCGCACCGCAGGGGCGCCGGAGCCGAAGCCCACCTCGAACCACACCCCTTGCGGCACAACCGGCCGCCCGTCGTCGTCATGCAGGCAATGGGCGGCGGTCAGAACGATGTCGGCCTCGATCAGCGTACCCGTGCAATATCCCTCGCCGCTGCGCAGCCGGCCCACCGCCTCCCATCCCGTCAGGGCGGCCGCGCCGGTGGCCAGCCCCAGCCCGCCCAGGAGGCCGAGCGCGGCGTATATCAGGGCTTCACGAATTTCGCACCTGTCTCGCGCCGGGCGCCCGCGGCCATCGGTTCCAGACCGTTGCCGGGGTCCTGCGCCACAGCCAGCGCCGCGCGCAGCTCCTTCAGCGGCTTCAGCAGGTCGACGGCCAGCGACACCGCCTTCCCGTCGGCCTCGGCCTTGGCCGAGATGACCGACACGATCCGTGCCTCGCCATTCGTGTCGAAGGCAAAGACCGGCGACCCGGAGGCGCCGAAATCGACGCTGCAGGACAGGACCAGCATGTCGAACTGATGCGCGATCACCGTGCAGAGATCCTGCATCGAGGGCGCCTCCGACCTGTTGTGCGCGTAGGAGACGACGCCCACCTCCGCGCCGGGACCGGGCAGGTCGCTGGTGCCGAAGGGCAGGACGGTCGTGTTGCGGATCGGATGCTGCAGCTCGATCAGGGCGATGTCGTGCCCCACCCGCGCCACGCTGTCGGACGAGGTGAAGTCGTACTCCGGATGCGGCATCGCCTTGCGGGTGCGCCGGTAGGCCGCCGCCCGCCCGTTGCGCCATCCGGCAAGGAACTGGATGTCGTCGATCGGCACCCGCGCCCCGGTCGCCGGATCGAACAGGCAATGCGCCGCCGTCAGCACAAGGCTCGGGGAAATGAGCGCGCCGGTGCAGAAGGCCTCTCCGGCGATCTCCAGCCGTCCGACCGCTTCCCACCGCCGCGCGCCCTCCGTGCTCTCCATCGAGAAAAGCCCCTGTGCAGGGGCATTCGTCGACAGCAGGATCAGGCAGATGGCGAAAATCGCGCGCACGTGGTCTTTCCTCTTTGCGCGCGGTTTACCCGTTTTTCAGGGCGAAAATGCGGCGCATCAAAGCTAGATCGCACGACTGACGAACGGTCAACAAGATCAAACCTGCAGCGCCGGGGGCTTCGGTCCGCCGGTCGCCCAGTCCAGCAGTTCGACGGTGTGCACCACCGGCACCCCCGTGCCCGAGCCGATCTGCATCATGCAGCCGATGTTGCCCGCCGCGATCACGTCCGGCGCCTTCGCTTCCAGCGCCTGGACCTTCCGCGCCTTGAGCTGCTTCGAGATCTCCGGCTGCATCAGGTTGTAGGTCCCTGCCGAGCCACAGCACAGGTGGCTGTCGGCGGGTTCCACCACTTCGAAGCCCGCGCGTTTCAGCAGCGCCTTGGGCGTGCCCTTGATCTTCTGCCCGTGCTGGAGCGAACAGGCCGCGTGATAGGCAACCCGCAACGGCCCCGTCCCGCCGGGCGCGTCCGCGGTGTCCGGCCGGTCGGTCCCGGCAATCCCCATGCGCGCCGGGCCGAGGTCGGCCTCTGCCGTCTCCGGCATCAGCTCGGCCAGCACCTCCGTCACGTCCCGCGCGATGGCCGCCACCCGCGCGGCGTCCGCGGCCAGCGGCGTCTCGCGGAACATGTGGCCATAGTCCTTCACCGTCGTGCCGCAGCCCGAGGTGTTGATCACCACCGCGTCCAGCCCCGCACCGTCCATCTCGCGCGCCCAGGCCCGGATGTTCTTGCCCGCGGTGCCATGCGCCTCTTCGGACTTGCCCATGTGGTGCGTCAGCGACCCGCAGCAGCCCGCGCCCTCGGCCACCACGACCTCGCACCCGAGCCGCGTCAGCAGCCGGATCGTCGCATCGTTGATGTCGGTGTTCAGCGCCCGCTGCGCGCAGCCGGTCATCAGCGCCACCCGCATCCGCTTCGGCGCCTCGGGCGCAAAGCTCTGCGGATCGTCGTTGCGCGACACCGGCGGCACCTGCTTTGGCGCCATCTCCAGCATGGCGCGCAGCCGCGCATCGGGGACCAGCCGCGCGAAGGGACGCCCGATCTTCGCCCCCAGCAGCGCCAGCCGGAACCGGCCCGGGTAGGGCAGGATCCGCGCCAGGAGCCAGCGCAGCGCACGCTCGGACCGGGGGCGTTCGTAGCGCTCCTCGATATAGGCGCGGGCATGGTCGACGAGATGCATGTAGTGCACGCCGGAGGGGCAGGTGGTCATGCACGCGAGGCAGGACAGGCAGCGGTCGATGTGTTTGACCGTGTCCGCGTCCGGGACCCGCTCGTTCTCCAGCATGTCCTTGATCAGGTAGATGCGGCCCCGCGGGCTGTCCAGCTCGTCGCCCAGCACCTGATAGGTGGGGCAGGTGGCGGTGCAGAACCCGCAATGCACGCAGGCCCGCAGGATTTCGTTGGCGCGCGCGGTGCCCGCATCGGCAAGCTGCTCTTTGGTGAAATTGGTCTGCATGTGTCTCTCTGGGTCTTCAGGCCATCAGCCGGGCGGTGGCCAGTCCGAACCACGGCAGGGTTGTGGCCAGTATGGCAATTACGGTGATCCAGCGGCGGGCGCGGCGGCCCTCCAGCCGGCGGTAAAGCGCGTGGCCCACCATCGCCACCGCCGTGACCCACCCGGCCCACAGCAGCAGAAGCGACGGCAGCGGCGCGCGCGGCTCGAGCCAGAGCGCGGCGCCCATGCCCACCACCACCGCCATGGCCAGCCCGGCCAGAACGCGCAGGGTGGAGGGCAGGCGGAGCAGCCCGGCGCACAGCAGCGGGCCGGCCACGAAGGTCACGAGGAAGGCTCCGACGACTGGCCAGGTCATCAATGCAACGTGCCGGGGTCGAAGATGCCGCGCGGATCGAACCGCGCCCGGATCGCCCGCGACAGGGCCGCCACGGGCGCCGGCTCAGGCGGGAAGACCGGCGTTGTGCCGCGGCCCCGCACACGCGTCGCATGGCCGTCGAAGGCCCCGAGCCTGGCCCGCGCATCCGTGCCGGTGTGCGTCAAAGCCCAGATCAGGCCGCCGCCCCAGTCATACAGCACCGCGCGCGGCTCCAGCCGGGCGACCAGCCCCGGCGCGTCCGAGGGCTTGCAGTGGATGCGCCAGACGTCGCCCTCCCGGCCGTGCATCGGCGCCACGTCGCGCACGTCGGCCCAGGCCTCCGCCACCACCTCCGGATCGCTCTCGATCCGCACCGCCTGTCCGCCGAACAGCGCCGCGAGCTGTCCCGCGCGATACGCGACCGACCCGGCAAAGCCCTCGATCCGCAGCAGGGTCAGCGGGTCGCCGTCCGGCCCCACCGGCAGATGCGCCGCCCCGGTCAGGTCGTAGGGCGACCCCAGCGCGCGGGCCATCGCCGCGACCGCCGCCGCGTCGTCCAGCCCGTCGATCAGGACCGAGGCCGCGGC
Source organism: Sagittula sp. MA-2 (assembly GCF_030126985.1). Taxonomy (GTDB): domain Bacteria; phylum Pseudomonadota; class Alphaproteobacteria; order Rhodobacterales; family Rhodobacteraceae; genus Sagittula. The sequence goes on from NZ_CP126145.1 coordinate 4,572,031, forward strand.
CTCGGGCTTCGGCAACACCTTCAGGCTGACCTCCGTCAACACCCCCAGCGTGCCGCGCGAGCCCGCCATCAGTTTCACGAGGTCGTAGCCCGTGACGTTCTTCATCACCCGCCCGCCGTTCTTCACCACCGTCCCGGTGCCGTCGACGAAACGCACGCCCAGCAGGAAATCCCGGCAGGCCCCGGCCTGCACGCGCCGCGGGCCCGACACGTTCGCCGCCACCACCCCACCGATGGTCGAGACCCCCTCGGTGCCCAGCAGCCCGCGATGGTCCATCGGCTCGAACGCCAGACGCTGGCCCTCCGCATCCAGCACCGCCTCGATCTCCGACAAAGGCGTGCCCGCCGCCGCCACCAGCGTCAAGGCGCCCGGCTCGTACAGCGACACGCCCGTGACGCCGCCGGTCTCCAGCACCGCCGCCGCGCCGCCGCCGCCGATGGCCCGCGTGCCGCCGCCGCACACCCGCAGCGGCGCTTGCGCCCCGCGCACCGCCTCGGCCAGTTCCGCCTCGCTCCCTGGTCTCATCTCGCCTGCCCTTCGTGCTTCTTTGCTTTCCAAATACTCCGGGGTCCGGGGTGGAACCCCGGCTACTCCGCCGCCAGGGCCACCACGCGCCGCCCCTCGGAGGACGCCAGCGGGAACACCTTCGCCGGGTTCAGCAGCCACTTCGGGTCGAAGACGTCCTTCACCGCCATCTGCGCCTCGAGGTCTTCGGGCGCGTACTGGTGGGTCATCAGGTCGCGCTTCTCGATGCCCACGCCGTGCTCGCCGGTCAGGCAGCCGCCGACCTCGACGCAGAGCTTCAGGATCTCTGCCCCGAACCGCTCGCAGAGCTCCAGCTGCCCCGGCTCGTTGGCGTTGAACAGGATCAGCGGGTGCATGTTGCCGTCGCCCGCGTGAAAGACGTTGGCCACCTCCAGCCCGAATTCCGCCGACATCTCGCCGATGCGCTTCAGCACGAAGGGCAGCTCCGTCACCGGGATCGTCCCGTCGAGGCACATGTAGTCGTTGATGTTGCCCATGGCGCCGAAGGCCGACTTGCGGCCCAGCCAGATGCGGGCGGCCTCGTCGGCGGACTTCGCCTCGCGCAGCTCCACCGGGTCGTGGCGCTGCGCGATCTCCTTGATCTTGGCAAGCTGCTCGGCGATCTCCGTCTCCGAGCCTTCGACCTCCACGATCAGCAGCGCCTCGCAGTCGGGGTAGCCCGCCTTGGCGAAATCCTCCGTGGCGCGGATGCAGGGCGCGTCCATGAACTCGATCGCCACCGGCAGCACGCCCGCCTTGATGATGTCGCTGACGCAGGCGCCCGCCACCTCGTTCGAGGCATAGCCGATCAGAACCGGGCGCGCGCCCTCCGGCTTGCGCAGGATGCGCAGGGTCGCTTCCGTCACCACGCCAAGCTGCCCTTCGGACCCGCAGACCACGCCCAGCAGGTCGAGCCCGCCGGCATCCAGGTACGCGCCTCCAAGCTCCACCACCGTGCCGTCCATCAGCACCATGGTCACGCCCATCAGGTTGTTGGTCGTCACGCCGTACTTCAGGCAATGCGCCCCGCCGGAGTTCATCGCGATGTTCCCGGCGATGGCGCAGGCCAGCTGCGAGGACGGGTCGGGCGCGTAGAAGAAATCCTCCTCCTCCACCGCGCCGGTGACGCTCAGGTTGGTGCGGCCGGTCTGCACCCGGATGAAGCGGTTCTCGTAATCCGTCTCAAGCACCGCGTTCATCCGCGACACCCCGAGGATCACCGAATCCGCGGTGGGCAGTGCCCCGCCCGCCAGCGAGGTGCCGGAGCCGCGCGGCACCACCGGAACGCCCTCCTCGTGGCAGACCTTCAGCACGGCCGCGACCTCCTCGGTCGAGGACGGCAGCACCACCGCCAGCGGCGGGCAGCGGTACGCGGTCAGCGCGTCGCACTCGTAGGCGCGCACCTCGGAAGGTTCGGAGATCACGCCGCGCGGCGACACCGCGGCAAGCCGCTCCACGATGCGCGACTTGCGGGCAAGGATCGCGCCGTCCGGTTCCGGCATCTGCATGGGTGGCACCTCCCTCGGGTCTGCAGCCTGTCCCGGCGCGCAGGTGGCGACCAAGAACGCGGCAATTGGTCAAGTCATATAACCAAAAACCCCCGCAGGCGAGTCAAATTCGCGCGCCCGGCTTGCACTTTCCGGGCCATCGGAGTCAGGTGCCGAAAACGGAGCACGCCGATGGCCTGGGTCAAGATCATACACATCCTGTGCGTCATGGGCTGGATGACGTCCATCTTCGCGGTGCCGCGCGCGCTGATCTACTGGAAGCGCGAACATGCCCGGCTGGGAGAGAACGGCCCGCTGGGCGACCTGACCTTTCGGCTCTACCGCTTTTCCTTCGGGCTGGGGGTGATCGCCATCGTCACCGGCATCTGGTACGGCACCTGGCTGGGCTGGCCCGCGTGGCTGCACCTGAAGGCCACGCTGGTGGCGCTGCTGGCGGTGCACTACCTGTGGACCGGCAGGCTGGTGCGCCGCGCGCAGAAGGGCGAGTTCCGCGAAAGCGACATGTTCCTGCGCATCTTCAACGAGGTCTCCGTCATCGGCACCATCGCGATCCTCTGGGTCGTGGTCGTGCAGCCGTTCTGAGATGGACTGGCAGGCGGTCATCGCCGGCTTTGCCATGATCGACGTGGTGGCGGTCGGCTTCCTGCTGGCGGCATGGGTCGCGGCGACGCTGGTGATCGAGCATCCGCCGGCGTGGCGCCCCTCCGTCTCGGCCCTGATGGCGCGCTACCGGCGGGAATGGATGGAGGCCTTCGTCACCCGCAACCCGCGCATCTTCGACAGCCAGATCGTCGCGAGCCTGAGGCAGGGCACCTCGTTCTTCGCCTCCGCCTCGATGATCGCCATAGGCGGCGGCTTTGCCCTGCTGGGCAATGCCGAGCGGCTGCAGGGCGTGGCGCAGGATCTGACCCCCTCCACCGACCCGGTGGTGGTGCTGGAGATCAAGCTGATCCTGATGCTCCTCTTCGCCTCCAACGCCTTCCTGAAGTTCGTCTGGTCGCACCGGCTGTTCGGCTACACCTCTGTCCTGATGGCGGCGGTGCCGAACGATCCCGAAGACCCGGCGACGCTGCCCCGCGCCCGCAAGGCGGCGGAGATCAACATCGCGGGCGCCCGCAGCTACAACCGCGGCCTGCGCTCCGTCTATTTCGGGATCGGCGCCTCGGCCTGGCTGATCGGGGCATGGGCGCTGATCGCGGCGACCCTCGTGACCTCTGCCGTGATCCTGCGGCGGGAATTCTGGTCGCATTCCCGTGCGGTACTTCTGGACCCGTCGGACATCACCGGGGGCTGAGGCGCGGGTTCAGGCCGCGGGGGGCGGAGGAGACCTCCGCCCTGCGTCCTGTTGCGCTTCTGGCCGGTGATCCGCGTCGTCCCGGCGGCGGAGGGGGCGCTGCCCCCGCCCCTGCGGGGCCCCCCGAGGTATTTGTGGCCAAGATGAAGGGGGGCCGGCTGAAGCGTTGAGGGCAGTGGTGTCAGCTGCGGCCTTCGCGCAGCCAGGCGCCGACGATCATCGCGGCGGCGAGGATCAGCACCAGCCAGGGCGGCATCAGCGGTGTCTGGCGGATGTCCAGCGTCTCGAACGCGTCGCGCGGGGTCAGGCCGATCCAGCCGCGCCCGGCGGCGGGGCGGCCCTGCCGCACGTTGCGCACGGAGGGCACGCCCTCCTCGAGCCTAAGGATGCCGCCGCGCAGCGAGTCGATGGCCGGTTCAAGCGCGGCGCCGCTGGCGATGGTCTGGATGAATTCGCGCGGGGCGGCGGGGCCGAGGCCCACGACCGCTTCCAGGTCGTCCTCCTTGAGGCGGTAGAGGCCGATTTCCGGGCCGTCGTAGATGCCTTCGAAGCGGCCAGGGCTGACCTCTTCGAGCGGGACGGTCACGGTTTCGCCGTCCGGCCCTGTCACCTCCACGTCGCCCACGTCGTCGGTCAGCGAGCGGCGGATGATGCGCATGGTCTGGCCTGTGGGTTCGGCCCAGAGCGCCTCTTCCTCCAGTTCCGGTTCCTTCATCATCCAGTGCGCCAGCCTGCGCAGCAGTTCGAGCTGCGGGCCGCCGCCCTCGTAGCCGCGGTTCCAGAGCCAGGCGTGATCGGAGGCAAGCAGCGCCACCCGGCCTTCGCCGACGCGGTCGAGCACGAGGAGCGGGCGGTCGTCGACGCCCTGCATCACCACCTCGCCGGAGACGGGTTCGACCTCCACCTGCCGCAGCCAGCGGCCCCAGGTGTCCGCCCCGGTCAGGCCCGCCGTGACGGGGTGGCGCTGGCCCAGTTCGGTCACTGCCGGGCGGTAGCCCTGTTCGATGACCCGCGCCGTGGGTTCGGCGGGCAGGATGTCGGCCAGGGGCGAGCGGTAGATCGAATCCGCCGAGGCGAAGTCCGGCCCGGCGGCGATCAGCACCGCGCCGCCCTTCTCGACGTAGTTGCGCACGTTGTCGAGGTAGATGGCGGGCAGGATGCCGCGCCGCTTGTAGCGGTCGAAGATGATGAGGTCGAAGTCGTCGATCTTCTCGAGGAACAGCTCGCGCGTCGGGAAGGCGATCAGCGAAAGCTCGGACACCGGCACGCCGTCCTGCTTTTCCGGCGGCCGCAGGATGGTGAAGTGCACCAGGTCGACGGAGCTGTCGGATTTCAGCAGGTTGCGCCAGGTCCGGCCCCCGGCGTGGGGTTCGCCCGACACCAGCAACACGCGCAGACGGTCGCGGACGCCGTTGATCTGCACCAGCGCCCGGTTGTTGCGGTCGGTCAGCTCGCCCTCTGCCTCGGGCACGATGAACTCGATCACGTTCAGGCCGCCGTGAGGCAGGGTGATCGGCAGGGCGTGGTCCTCGCCTATGGCGACGCGGAAGGTCTGCGGTTCCGACCCGTCGATGGAGATCTGCAGGTCGGTCATGGCCTCGTCGGGGGCCGCGCCCTCGTCCTCGATCCGGAGCGTCAGCTCGACCTCCTCGCCGAGGATGGCGAAGGCCGGGGCGTTCTTCACGATCAGGCGGCGGTCCCAGTCGTCCTCCTGCCCGGTGAGCAGCAGGTGCATCGGCGCGGGCAGGTCGGGCAGGCGTTCGAGGTCGTGCAGCCGCCCGTCGGACAGCAGCACCACACCGGCGACCCGGCCGCGCGGCTCTTCTGCCAGGGCCTGCGACAGCGCGGTCATCAGTTGGCTGCCCGCGTCGCCCTCGCCGTCGGGGACGGGGATGCGCCGGACCTCGGTGTTGGGGCGGGCGAGAAGCTGCGCCTCCATCGTGTCGGCGGCGTCGGAGGTCACGCCGGCACGCTCCGCCAGCCGTTGCGAGGCGGTCTCGTCCACCAGCATCAGCACGATGTCGGAAAGCGGCGCGCGGTCCTCCATCTGCCACGAGGGCTGCGCCAGCGCGGCCACCAGCACCAGCCCGGCGAGGAAGCGCAGCGGCCAGCCCTTCAGCCCGCGCCAGAGCGCCAGCACCACGCCCGCGAAGGCCAGCGCCGCCAGCGCGTAGATCACCACCCACGGCAGCAGCGGGTCGAAGACGATTTGTCCTGCGTTCATTGGCCCAGCCTGTCCAGCAACGCAGGCACGTGGACCTGGTCGCTTTTGTAATTGCCTGTCAGCACATGCATCACGAGGTTCACTCCGAACCGGTAGGCGATCTCGCGCTGGCGTTCGCCGGTGAAGCCGCGGCCGATGGGCACCAGCGGCATGCCGGTCTCATCCATCGCCCAGGCCGACGCCCAGTCGTTGCCGCCGATCACCACCGGGGTCACGTTGTCGTTGAGGTCGCGGAACGGCATCCCCTCGATCAGCGCCGCGTCGGGCGGGGCCGCCTCGACCCAGATGCCGCGGCCCTGGTATCGGCCGGGAAAGTCGTTCAGCAGGTAGAATGTGCGGGTCAGCACGTGGTCCTGCGGGATCGGCTCAAGCGGCGGCACATCGAGCGGCGCCGCCAGTTCCTGCAGCTTGCGCCCCTCCGGCGTGCCTGCGCCGAAGCCCGCCACATCGGCGTCGCGCGTGTCGAACAGGATCATCCCGCCGGACCGCAGGTAGGTGTTGAGCTTGGCGTAAGCCTCGGCCGAGGGGGTCGGCTGACCGGGGGTGATCGGCCAGTAGAGCAGCGGGTAGAACGCCAGCTCGTCGGTTTCGAGGTTCACGCCGATGGGTTCCGCCGGCTCCACCGACGTGCGGAAATACAGGGTATCCGACAGCCCGCGCAGCCCCGCGTGGGCCACCTCGTCCAGCCGGTCGTCGCCGGTCAGGACATGGGCCAGCACCACTTCGGACGTGGCGGCGATGGCTTGCGCGTCATCCTCCGACTCGGCCTGTTCCACCACCTCCTGCGCGTGGCCGGGCAGGGGCATTCCGCCCATCATCGCCAGAACGAGACCCGCCGCCACGGCACCGCGCAGCCGCCCGGACAGCGCGAGCGAGGCGACCACGTCCACCAGCAGCATCAGGATCGAGGCGGCCAGCAGCCAGCCCGCCAGCGGGGTTTCCTGCGGGCGGTTCAGCCCCTCGACGGTGACGCCGTCCGGCCATGCGACCGGCAGCAGCTCCGTCTCGGCGGTGACAACGTTCCGGGCCAGAGCGCGGTCCTCCCCTTCGTACAGGCCCGGGCGCAGGTCCGGTCCGAGGGCCGCGGTCAGCAGCGCCGGTCCGTCCACGCCGGGCAGGGTGCCTGCCTCCTGCGGGACGCCGAACGCATCGAGCACAAGCGCAGGTTGCCAGATCGTGCCTTCCAGGTCGTTAACATCCGGTTGCACCATGGCGGAGGAGACCGCCAGCCGTTCCAGCATCTGCACGAAGAGGCCCGACAGCGGCAGCGTCGACCACTCGGCGTTGGCCGTGACGTGGAACAGGATCACCTGTCCCTGGCCGATGGACTGCCGCGTCACCAGCGGCGTGCCGTCCGCAAGCTGGGCGATCACGCGGTCGGCCAGCGTCGGGTCCGGCTGCGCCATCACCTGGCTCTCGATGGTCACGTCGTCGGGAATCTCCAGCCCGAAGAACGGGCTGTCCTCGGTGAAGGGGGCCAGTGTCTTGGGCTCCCCCCAGCTCATGGCGCCGCCGACGCTCCGGCCCCCGGCGCGCAGGCGCACCGGCATCAGCGGGTCCTCGGTGTCGCGCGACACGTCCGACGCCGCCATGCGCGGCCCGGCAAAGCGCAACAGCGTGCCGCCGCTGTCGACCCAGTCCAGCACGTCCGCCGCCTCCTTGCCCGTCAGCCGGGCGATGTCGGCAAGGACGATCACGTCCGGGTTCGCGGGCAGCACGGTGCCGAGGTCGGTCTCGAGCAGGTCCGCCGTCGGTTCCAGCGCCTTGCGCAGGTAGTGCAGCGGGTCGAGCAGTTGCAGCCCCTCGCGGTCCTCGCGGGCGGAAATCAGCGCCACCTCGCGCCGCCGCAGGCTGTCGTCGGGCAGCGTGACGGCCCCGGCGCTGTCGGCACCCGCCACCTCGAACCGTTCGATCCGGGCGCGCAGTTCCGAAGGCAGGGACAGCTCCATCTCTGCCGCCAGCGCGCCGCTTTCGAAGGTGACGGGCTGGCGCATCAGCACCGCGGGGTTTCCCGCCGGGTCCTTGCCGTGGCCTTCCAGCACGACCTCCACCTCCGGCCCCTCGCGCAGGCGGCGGAGGGTGAAGGCGAGGTTGCCGTCCTCCAGCGTCGCCGGTTCCAGAGCCAGCAGGTTGCGCGGCGCCTCGAAGACGGTCAGCGCGCCGTGGGTTTCCAGCGCGTCGGCCAGCGCCTCGCGGCCCTCCCGCTCCAGCCCGTCGGACATCCAGTAGGTGTCGAAGGCGCCGTTCGGCAGCATCTCTGCCGCTTCGGCCATGCGCGCGGCGTCGGGTTCCCACGGTTCCGGCAGGATGCCCGACAGGCGGCTGCGCAGCACGTCCGCCGACAGGAACTGCGGTGCTTCGGGCGCGGTCAGGCGCATCACGGCGACGGTGCGCCCGTCGCGCCCCGCCTCGGCCAGCAGGCCCTCCAGCGCGATCGTCCGCGACCGCCAGTCGGAGGCCGAGGCCCAGCTTGCGTCCATTACCACCAGGAGCGGACCGTTGCCCGCCGCCTCTGTCTCGTCGCGCGGGTTCAGCACCGGCCCGGCCAGGCCCACGATCACCGCGGCGACCGCGAGCATCCTGAGCAGTAGCAGCCACCAGGGCGTCCGGTCGGTGACCTGCTCCTCGTCCTTCAGGCCCAAGAGCAGGACCACGGCGGGAAACATCCGCCGGATCGGCGCGGGCGGGACGGCGCGCAGGATGACCCAGAGGATCGGCAGCGCGAGCAGCCCGAGCAGCAGCCAGGGCGCGGTAAAGCCCAGTCCGAACAATGTCATCCCTGGCTCCCGTCCAGCGCACGATAGACCCACAGGAGGGCCGATTGCGCCGTGTTGTTGGTGTGATGGGTGAAATGCTGCCAGCCGGTCAGGCGGCACAGATGATCCAGCCGCGCCTTGCGCTCGGCCAGCCGTTCGAGGTAACGCTCCTTCAGCTCGCCGGCCTTCAGCGTCTCGTAGCGCAGCGTCCGGTTCACCGATTCGAAGATCGTCCGGCCGTTGAACGGGAACGCCTCTTCCGACGGGTCGAGCACCTGCAGAAGCACGCCGCGCACACCGCGGTCAGCCGCCTTGGTCAGCGCGGCCTCCACCGGCGCCACGTCGCCGAGGAAATCCGAAACGAACAGCGCCTTGGCGTTGGGCAGCATCCCGCGCGATTCGGGTTCGGCATAGTCGTCCTCCCCCTCGTCGCTGAAATACTTCGCCAGCCGCAGCGTCTGCGCGTCGCCCCGGCGCGGCGGCAGGTCCCAGCCGGTCAGGCCGACACGCTCGCCGCCCCGGATCAGCAGCACGGCGGCGGCCAACGCCACCAGCCGCGCGCGATCCGCCTTGGTCGGCAGGTCCTTGTGCGAGGAGAACCGCAGCGACGCGCCGGGATCGACCCACATCTGCACCGACTGGGCGATCTGCCACTCGCGCTCGCGCACGAACTGCTCGTCGCCGCGGGCGGAGCGCCGCCAGTCGATTTGCCGGAACGAATCCCCCGCGCGCAGCGGGCGGTACTGCCAGAAGTCGTCGCCCAGCCCCGCACGCCGCCGGCCGTGATCGCCCAGAAGGACGGTCCCGGCCAGATGCTCCGCGCGGGCAAGAAGGGCCGGGAACCGGCTCGCCTCGATCTGTGCGCGGGTGCGAAGGTGGGCGACCGAACTCACGCGGCGGCCTCACGCGGGGTCATCGCCCCGGCCACCTCGTCGATCAGCCTGCCAAGATCCTCGCCGCGCGCACGGGCCGAGAAGGTCAGCGCCATGCGGTGCACCAGCACGGGTTTCGCCATGTCCAGCACGTCCTCCGGCGAGGGCGCCAGGCGGCCCTGCAACAGCGCGCGGGCGCGCACCGTCAGCATCAGCGCCTGCGCGGCGCGCGGGCCGGGACCCCATGCCACGATCTCCTTCACCCGCTCCGGCGCGGACTCGTCGTCGGGGCGGAAGGCGCGGACGAGGTCGAGGATCATCTCGACCACCGCGTCGCCCACCGGCATCCGGCGCAGAAGGTGCTGCGCGGTGATCAGCTCCTCGGCGCTGAACACCTGGTGCGACTGCGCCTCCTCGGTGCCGGTGGTCGCCAGCAGGATGTCCTTCTCCGTCTTGCGGTCAGGATAGGCCACGTCGATCTGCACGAGGAAACGGTCAAGCTGCGCCTCGGGCAGCGGATACGTCCCTTCCTGTTCGATCGGGTTCTGCGTGGCGAGCACGTGGAACGGAGCCTCCAGCCCGCGCGTTTCCCCGGCAACGGTCACCTGCTTTTCCTGCATCGCCTGCAGCAGGGCCGACTGGGTACGGGGAGAAGCGCGGTTGATCTCGTCCGCCATCAGAAGCTGGCAGAAGATCGGGCCTTCGATGAACTTGAAGGTGCGGGTGCCGTCGGCACCGGTCTCCAGCACCTCCGAACCCAGAATGTCGGCGGGCATCAGGTCCGGCGTGAACTGCACGCGGTTGCCCTTCAGGCCCATGACGGTCGACAGCGTCTCGACCAGACGCGTCTTGCCGAGGCCGGGGAGGCCGATCAGCAGCGCGTGTCCGCCGCAAAGCATCGCCGACAGGGTGAGGTCGACGACCCGCTCCTGCCCGATGAACCGTGCGGTGATGGATCTCTTGGCCTCGGCCAGTTTCTCTTCCAGCGCCTCAATGTCGGCAACCAGATCTTCGGCCTCTGCCATGGCGTCTCTCCGTTCAGGGACTATACTCTTGGTCAGAATGTATCCTCTGGCAGCTTAATGGCAAAAGCAATGAGCACACAAAATCTCGTGACTCCCTCCGCCGATGGCATCGCCGCCTCCGCCCGTGCCGCAAAAAAGGGCAAGGGTCTGCCGCCGGTCCACAAGTGGAATCCGCCGTTCTGCGGCGATCTCGACATGCGCATCGCGCGGGACGGGACGTGGTTCTACCTGGGCACGCCCATCGGCCGCTTCGAACTTGTAAGGCTTTTCTCGTCGATCCTGCGCAAGGACGGCGACGACTACTTCCTTGTCACGCCTGTCGAAAAGGTCGGCATCACGGTGGACGACGCGCCCTTCGTGGCGGTGGACTTCACCGCCGAGGGCAGCGGCGAGACGCAGGTCCTCACGTTCCATACACATGTCGGTGACACCGCCGTGGCCGGGCCGGACCACCCGATCCGCGTGACCCGCGACCCGGAAACCGGCGAACCTTCGCCGTATGTACTCGTGCGTGCGAATCTCGAAGCTCTGATCGACCGGAAAAGTTTCTACCGCCTTGTCGAGATCGGCGCGCATCACGACGGGTGGTTCGGCCTCTGGTCTTCCGGCGAATTCTTCCGGATCATCCCCTCGGACGAACTCCCCGAAGGCTGACACTACAGATGATCCACCCCAGACTGGCGCCCGTGATCTTCGGGTTCATGCTTTCCGGCCTGATGTCGCTGATCGTGTCGGGCGTGGCGACGCTGCGGGCCGTGGGGCTGCCTGCCGACTTCTTCTTCCTGTGGATGAGCGCCTGGGCCTCGTCATGGATGATCGCCTTTCCCGCGGTCCTTCTGATCGCGCCGCGCGTGCGCCGCTTCGTGGACCGCAACACCCGGCGCTGAAGGCGTGCGCGTCAGTCGCCCAGCTTGGCGTGCACCTCGTCGAGGTCGATCTCGCCCACCGGCATCTTGTTGCCCGGGTTCTCGAAATCGTATTTGAACAGGTCGAAGTCGCGCTTGTAGATCTCGTAGACCAGATGCATCGACAGGTCGTCGAAGTAGTCCTCGACCGGATGCGCCCGCTTCGGCCCGTGTCCCTCGCTCTCGTTGAAGCGGGGGATGTTGTTCAGGTCGATGGTATGCGGCGTGTCGATGTGGTTCAGCACCTCCTGCATCCCGTCGTTGAACGCCTCCGTCCAGAAGATCTTGTTGTAGCGCCCGCCGTTGACGATGAAGGTCGAGACATGGCCCGACACCGCCGACCAGTGGATGTCCGGCTCCATCGGGCGGCGCCAGCGGATGGTATCGCGGGCGAACAGCAGGAACCGGCGAAAGCTGCGGATCTGGTCGAAGTCGTCCTTGCCGTCGTCGCCGCCGACTTCGATCCCGTATTTCTGGATCAACAGCGGCACGAGGTTGCCGCGGTAGCGTTTTCCGTTGCGCTGGATGCCGCAGATCTTGTCGAAGAACGAAGACAGGATGCGGGTGTAGGGGTTGCGCACGCAGGTAAAGGCATAGGACGTGCGCGTCTTCACGTTCGCCTTGATCTTCGGCTGGCTCTCTTCGATGGCCCATTTGTGCATGCCCGATGTGGCATCGTGGATGTCGCCGTCGAAGAATTCGCCGTGATCGGAATAATACATGATCTGGCCGATGGTCGAACAGGCGCACTTCGGCACCACGCGGTACACCACGCTCTCGCTCTCGGTCATCCAGGTGCCTGGAAAGCCCATGCCTCTTGCCTCGGTCCGTCAGTTATTTTGTTCCGTGGGCGGTCGAACCCGCTTCAAAAAATCAAATAAAGCAGGTTTATTCAACGCCCGTTCACATCTATCAACATAAACAATCGGGCAAAACTAGGGCAGACCGTTTACTGAATGGCGAAAATTGCCTTCATCCTTCTGTGCCACAAGGAGCCGGACGCGATCATCCGCCAGGCACAAAGCCTGACCGCGGCAGGCGATTACATGTCGATCCATTTCGACGCCCGCGCCCGGCCCGAGGACTACGCCAAGATCCGCGCCGCGCTGCGTGAAAATCCCAACGTCACCTTTGCCCGCAAGCGGCTGAAGTGCGGCTGGGGGGAATGGTCGCTGGTCGCCGCCACCCTCAATGCGGTCGAGGCCGCGGTCGATGCCTTCCCGCGCGCCACGCATTTCTACATGCTTTCTGGCGACTGCATGGCGATCAAGTCGGCGGAATACACCCACGACTTCCTCGACCGGCACGACAAGGACTTCATCGAGAGCTTCGACTACTTCAATTCCGACTGGATCAAGACCGGCTGGAAGGAAGAGCGGCTGGTCTATCGCCACTGGTTCAACGAGCGCACGCAGAAGAAACGCTTCTACGCGATGTTCAACCTTCAGCAGCGCCTTGGCTTGACCCGCCCGATCCCCGCCGACATCGACGTGATGATCGGTTCGCAATGGTGGTGCCTCAGGCGGCGCACCATCGAATGGATCCTCGACTTCACGAAGAAGCGGCGCGACGTCATGCGGTTCTTCTCGACCACATGGATTCCGGACGAGACGTTCTTCCAGACCCTCGTCCGCCACCTCGTCCCGGAGGCCGAGATCGAGAGCCGCACGCTCACCTTCCTGATGTTCACCGAATACGGGATGCCCGTGGTCTTCTACAACGACCACTACGACCTGCTGCTCAGCCAGGACTTCCTCTTCGCCCGCAAGATCAGCCCCGAGGCGCTTGAGCTGAAGCGCCGCCTCGGCGTGCTCTTCTCCTCCGAGGGGGTGAAGTTCCAGATCTCGAACGAGGGCCGCTCGCTCTTCAAGTTCCTCTCCGCCAAGGGCCGCATTGGCCGCCGCTTCGCCCCGCGCTTCTGGGAGACCGAAAGCTCGCTGGGGCGCGACCGCGAACTGCTCATCGTCGTCTGCAAGAAGTGGCACGTTGCCAAGCGGCTGGTCGAACGCATCCGCAAGATGACCAACGTGCCCTGCGTCGAGTACCTGTTCAACGAGGAAAGCTGCCCGCTGCCCGACCTCGGCGGCATCCAGTCGACCATGGGCAAGCGCCACCGCCACCGCCGCGCGCTGATGCGGATGCTGTTCGACTATTACGAGACCGACCGCCTCGTGGTCTGCATGGACCCCGCCAACCTCGACCTGCTCGAGGACTTCGGCCGTGACCGCTCCACCACCCGCTTCCTCGAGGTGGAGTGCCAGTTCTCCGACGACTACCTGATCGGCCATGCCATGCGCGTGGGCCTCGCCGGTGCCCGCACCCCGCGCGAGACGATCGAGCGGCTGCTGCCCACCGTGCGCAACGACATGATCCACGAAAGCGACCGCATCCGCGACGCGGGGTTCGAGCATCACAACCACATGCGCGAGATTGACCCGATGGAGGTCAGCGCCCGCGCCGTGGCAGAGTTCCTGACCGTGCCCGAAAGCGTCGCGCAGGACATCGTGCGCCACGACCACCTTTTCGCCGACTGATCGGGCGCAGCAGACAGGCGGCAAAATCCGCCAGGGCCTCACGAACCCCCCTGGTCCTTCCGCGCCATCCACAGCCGGGTCACACCCCACAGCACCACGCCGATCCCCAGCAGGACCGCCGCGATCATGTATTGCGCCGGGTCGCGCCCGGTCCACGGCCCCAGAAGGAAGGCGCAGGTCAGGGCGCCCAGCACCGGCAGCGCGGTCGGCGTGCGGAAATGCTTGTGGTCGACACCGTCGCGCCGCAGCACCAGCACCGCGACGTTGACCACGGTGAAGACGCCCAGCAGCAGGAAGGCGGTGGTGCCGCCCAGCTCCGGCACGGCGCCCACGAACGTCACCAGCCCGGCGGCCAGGACCGAGGTGAACAGGATCGCCGTCACCGGCGTCTGCCGCGACGCATTCACCTTGCCCAGCACGGAGGGCAGGACCCCTTCCTCGCTCATGCCGTAGATCAGGCGGCTGGCCATCAGCAGGTTGATCAGGGCCGAGTTGCCCACCGCGATCATCGTGATCAGCCCGAAGATCCACGGCGGAAAGCCCGGCGCGCCCGCCTCCACCACTTTCAGAAGCGGCGTGTCGCCCTCTGCCAGCTCTTCCACCGGCACGATGGAAATCGCGACGATGGACACCACGAGGTACAGAACCGCGGCAATGGTCAGTCCCGCGAACAGCATCTTGGGGAAGCTGCGCGAGGGGTCCTTCGTCTCTTCGGCCATGTTCACCGAATCCTCGAAGCCGACCATGGCGAAGAACGCCAGCGTCGTGCCCGCGATCACCGGCCAGAACACCCCTTCGCTGCTGTCGAACTCGAAGGCCTTCGACACGTCCGCCTCTCCGGCGCCGAATACCCACAGGCCGATGCCCACGATGATCAGAAGGCCGGTCAGTTCGATGCAGGTGAAGACCGCGTTGACCAAGACGCTTTCCCCGACACCGCGCATGTTGATCAGCGCAATCGCCGCGATGAACACCAGCCCCACCAGCGTGACGGCCCAGCCGCCCAGTTCCAGCCCGAACCCGGTCGAGAAGTTCTCGGCAAAGGCGCGCGCGGCGGTGGAGGACGACGTCAGTCCCGACGACATCACCGCGAAGGCGACGAGGAAGGTGACGAAATGGATGCCAAAGGCCTTTTCGGTGTAAAGCGCCGCACCGGCGGCCTTGGGATACTTCGTCACCAGTTCGAGGTAGCTGCAGGCGGTCAGACCCGCCACGACGAAGGCCACGAGGAAGGGCAGCCAGACGATGCCGCCGACCTCTTCGGCGACCTTGCCGGTCAGCGCGTAGATGCCGGTGCCCAGCACGTCGCCCACGATGAACAGAAGCAGCAGTCCCGGCCCGATGGCGCGCTTCAGCTTGCCGTCCGATCCGGCCTCTCCGTTCTCGGGCTGCCCGGATGCGGACTTGCCGTCGCTCTCAGTGAATGCCATGGAGCCACCCTTTTCTGGCTGGTGCCGGAAAACGCCCGGACACAGTGGGGGGTTCCCGCCTGCGCCCGTCCGCACCTTGCACCGGCCCGCTTTTTCCGCCTTCATGGCGGCAAACCGAATACCGCAGGATGACGCACATGGCCTACAGCTACGACGACCAGAACATCTTCGCCAAGATCCTTCGTGGCGAGATCCCGAACCAGACGGTGCTGGAGACCGAGCATTCGCTCGCCTTCCGCGACATCCGCCCGCAGGCGCCGCTGCACATTCTGGTCATTCCGAAGGGCGCCTACGTGACCTTCGACCACTTCGCGCAGGAAGCCTCCGACGCCGAGATCGCCGATTACGTGCGCACCGTCGGCAAGGTCTGCGAGATGGAGGGGTTGGAGGCCGACGGCTGGCGGCTGATCTCCAACGCCGGGGCCAACGCCGTGCAGGAGGTGCCGCACCTCCACGTCCACATCCTCGGCGGGCGCCCGCTGGGCCGGATGCTCGAACCCGCCGCGTGAGGCATGACATGGCGCGGACGGCTCCTTCTGCTGCCGCCCGCGCTGGTGGGCCTGTACCTTCTGGCCGCCGTCGCGGGCGCCCTCTGGCCCAATGACCGGACGGGCGGCGGCGACGGCCCGGTGACCGTCTGGCTGCTGTCCGGGCCGATCCACTACGACTTCCTGCTGCCCGCCGACCCGGCGACCGTTGCCGCCTTCGGTCTTGCCGAGCGCGCGGGCGTGCCGCTTTCCGACCCGCGTGTCGAATGGATCGTTGTCGGCTGGGGCGCGCGCGCCTTCTACACCGCCACCGAAAGCTATGCGGACCTCGGTGCCGCGACCGTCTGGCGCGCCGTCAGCGGCGACGAGGCGGTGCTGCATGTCTCCGTCGCGGGCGCGCTGGGCGACAGCAGCGGCGCCCGCCCTCTGCGCCTCACCGCCGCGGAATACGGCCGCCTGCGGGATGCGATCCTCGCCTCTGCCCCCACGCCCGATCCCCTGCCGGACGCCGGGTTCGGTCCCTACGACCGGTTCTTCGCCGCCACCGGCCGGTTTCACCTGTTCAGGACCTGCAACGTCTGGGTCGCGGAGGTGCTGGACCGCGCCGGCATCCGCTTCGGGCTCTGGACGCCGACCCCCTTTGCCGTCACGCTGTCCCTGGCCCGTTTTCAGGCGGATTGATCCGGCAACACCCGATGCCATGCGTCAACCACCCGCTGCGGCGCCATATTGCCCCCGCGCCGGGGTTCGGCCATAACGCCCGGAGTCACATGCCATCGACCATGAGGGACCGTCATGACCACGCAAGCCCCCGAAACACGCATCGTTCAGGCCTACCGCATCCCCTGTGACGGCGGCGGCGTCGCGCTGGGTCATCCCCGCGTCTGGTTGCAGATCCCCGAGGACAAGGGTTATGTCGAATGCCCGTACTGCGATGCGAAGCTCGTGCACAAGGACTTCGAAGGCAAGGTCTGAGCGGGCGCCGCATCTTTCACGTATTCCGGAGTTACAGACTTGAGCAAGCTGGTTGTTTCCCTGACGACGATTCCGTCGCGCGTGTCCTATTTGTCCGGCACGATCGAAAGCCTCTTGGCCCAGAACACCCGCCCCGACGCGATAGAACTCAACGTTCCAAAGACCTACCGCCGTCCCGAATTCGGCACGCTGGATACGACCCTTCTGCCCGAAGGGCTGGACGTCCACGTGATCGAGTCCGACTTCGGCCCGGCGACCAAGATCCTGCCTACGGTGGAACGCTACCGCGATCAGGATGCGCTGCTCGTCTACTGTGACGATGACTTTTGCTATGACCCGGACTGGCTGACCCGTCTGACGGAAACCGCGGCGAGGCACCCTGACGCGGTGATCGCGGACCGCTGGCGCTCCTCGCTCAAGTGGGAGAACCACGAACGCTGGAAGGGGCGGGGTCCGGGGTACAGGCTGCGCCGCGCCGCCTCTTTCGGGCAATGGCGTCCCATGCGCGCGAGTGGCTATGCACCCGACATCGCCGAAGGCATGGGCGGCGTACTGATCCGCCCGCACTTCGTGGACGAGGAGGCATTTGACATACCCGACGTGCTCTGGACGGTCGACGACGTATGGCTGTCGGGTATATTCCTCAAGAACGGCCACCCCATCGTCCCCACCGGCATCGACTGGCGCGCCATCGAGAACAGCACCGTGGTCGAAGGCACGACGGTCCGTTACGTCGATCCGCTCAGCGACTACGAGTTCGGCGGCTTTGACCGGATGGCCGCCAACCTCGCCTGTGTTCGCTACATGCGCGACCGCTTCGGCGTGTTCCGCGGCGGACGCTCCCTGCGCTGGCAGGATCGGCTGTTCGGCATCTGATGACCCCGCGAAGGGCTGGCACGCGCCCGCGCAACGTGGCAAACCCCTCTGGAGATCCAGAGGAGGCGACAACATGGCGGAAACTTTCGGCAAGGGCTGCCATCTGCACCTGATCGACGGATCGGCCTACATCTTCCGCGCCTTCCACGCGCTGCCGCCGCTGACGCGCAAGTCTGACGGGCTGCCCATCGGCGCCGTGTCGGGCTTCTGCAACATGCTGCACCGCTACGTGGAGGACAATCACGGCCCCGACGCGCCGACCCATGTGGCCGTCGTCTTCGACAAGGGCAGCCACACCTTCCGCAACGACCTCTACGAGGACTACAAGGCCAACCGCGAGGCCATGCCGGAGGAGCTGCGCCCGCAGATCCCCCTGACCCGCGAAGCGACCGAAGCCTTCAACATCGCCTGCAAGGAGATCGAGGGGTTCGAGGCCGACGACATCATGGCGACGCTGGCCTGCATGGCGCGCAAGGCCGGCGGACGGGTCACGATCCTGTCCTCGGACAAGGACCTCATGCAGCTTGTCGGCGACGGTGTCGAAATGCTCGACCCGATGAAGAACAGGCGCATCGACCGCGAAGGCGTGATGGAGAAATTCGGCGTCGGGCCGGAACGCGTGGTGGACGTGCAGGCGCTTGCGGGCGATTCCGTCGACAACGTGCCCGGCGCGCCCGGCATCGGCATCAAGACCGCCGCCCTCCTGATCAACGAGTTCGGCTCCCTCGAAGAGCTTCTGGACCGCGCCGAAGAGATCAAGCAGCCCAAGCGCCGCGAGACCCTGATCGAGAAGCGCGCCCAGATCGAACTGTCGAAGAAGCTCGTGCAGCTCGACTGCGACATGGAGCTGCCCTTCACCCTCGACGACCTCGAGGTGAAGGAACCCGATCCCGATACGCTGCTTGCCTTCCTGACGAAGATGGAGTTCCGCACCCTGACGAAGCGGATCGCCGAGAACGCCGGGGTGGACGCGCCCGCCATCCCGGAACCGGCGCAGCAGGACTCGCCTGAGGCCGCGCCGGACTGGCCCGCCATCGATCCCGCCGCCTACGAATGCGTGCAGGACATGGCGGCGCTCGAACGCTGGATCGCCCGCGCCATGGACCTCGGCACCGTCGCCGTCGACACGGAGACCACCGGCCTCAACGAAATGCTCTGCGACCTCGTCGGCATCTCGCTGGCGGTCGCCCCGGGCGAAGCCTGCTACATCCCGCTGGCCCACCTCGCAGAGGACGGCGGCGAGGGTCTTTTCGCCTCCGACGCCAAGGCCGAGGGCCAGATCCCCATGCAGCAGGCGCTCGACGCGCTCAAGCCGCTGCTCGAAGACGCCTCGGTCATGAAGATCGGGCAGAACATGAAATACGACGCAAAGATCTTCTCCCGCTACGGGATCGAGATCGCGCCGATCGACGACACGATGCTGATGTCCTACGCGCTGCACGGCGGAGAGCATCCGCACGGCATGGACACGCTGTCCGAACGCTACCTTTCGCACACCCCGATCCCGATCAAGGACCTGCTGGGCACCGGCAAGGGGCAGATCACCTTCGACCGCGTGCCGCTCGACAAGGCCACCGGCTATGCCGCCGAGGATGCGGACATCACCCTGCGCCTCGCGCTGACCTTCAAGCCGCAGCTGCACCGCGCGCGCGTCACCCGTGTCTACGAGACGCTGGAACGCCCGCTGGTGCCGGTCCTCAAGGCCATGGAAATGCAGGGCATCAAGGTGGACCGCGCCACGCTGTCCCGCATGTCCGGCAAGTTCGCGCAGAAGATGGCCGAGCTGGAGGAAGAGATCCACGAACTCGCGGGCGAAAAGTTCAACGTCGGTTCCCCGGCGCAGCTTGGCGACATCCTGTTCGAGAAGATGAGCCTGCCCGGCGGCAAACGCGGCAAGAACGGCAAGTACAGCACCCCCGCCGACGTGCTCGAAGACCTCGCCACGGAACACGACCTGCCGGGCCGCGTGCTCGACTGGCGGCAGCTGTCAAAGCTGAAGTCGACCTACACCGACGCGCTTCAGGAACACATCAACCCCGACACCGGGCGCGTGCATACGTCGTATTCCATTGCGGGCGCGAACACCGGGCGTCTGGCGTCCAACGACCCGAACCTTCAGAACATCCCCGTCCGTTCGGAGGAAGGCCGCCGCATCCGCGAGGCCTTCGTCGCGCCGGAAGGGCACACGCTGGTCTCGCTCGACTACAGTCAGATCGAACTGCGCATCCTCGCCCACATGGCCGACATCGACGCGCTGAAGCAGGCCTTCCGCGACGGGCTGGACATTCACGCCATGACGGCGAGCGAGATGTTCAACGTGCCGCTCGACGAGATGACCCCCGACATCCGCCGACAGGCCAAGGCGATCAACTTCGGCGTGATCTACGGCATCTCGGGTTTCGGCCTCGCCCGCAACCTGCGCATCCCGAGGGCCGAGGCGCAGGGCTTCATCGACCGCTACTTCGAACGCTTCCCCGGCATCAAGCAGTACATGGACGACACGGTGAAGTTCGCCACCGAACACAAACGGGTCGAGACGCTGTTCGGCCGCGTCATCCACACGCCCGAGATCGGCGCCAAGGGGCCGCGCGCCGGTTTCGCCAAGCGCGCCGCGATCAACGCGCCGATCCAGGGCACCGCCGCCGACATCATCCGCCGCGCCATGGTCCGGATGCCCGACGCCATCGCGAAGATCCCCGCGAAGATGCTTTTGCAGGTGCACGACGAACTGATCTTCGAGGTCGAGGACGGCGCGGCCGACGACCTGATCGGCGCGGCCCGCGAGGTCATGCAGAACGCCTGCGATCCGGTGGTGAAACTCGACGTGCCGCTGGTCGTCGACGCGGGGCAGGGGGCGAACTGGGCAGAGGCACACTGATGGGCGACTTCGACCGCTCTCCTGACGGGCTGGTCTTCACCCCCGCCGTGCAGGAAATGCAGCGCCGCCTGGGCTCGCGCGGGATGTTCGAAACCGCCGAATGGCCCATCGACATCTCTGCCGACCTGGAGACCTTCATCGCCCGGCAGCGCAGCGTCTTCCTCGCCTCCGCCAGCGCCGACGGCCAGCCCTACGTTCAGCACCGCGGCGGCGCGCCGGGGTTCCTCAGGGTGCTCGACAGCCGCACGCTGGGCATGGCCGACCTGCGCGGCAACCGGCAGTACGTCACGCTCGGCAACCTGTCCGAAAATCCCCGGGTCGAGCTGTTCCTGATCGACTACATGCACCGCCAGCGCGTGAAGATCTGGGGCAAGGCCCGCGTCACCGACGACCCCGCCACCGTCGCCCGCCTCCGCCCCGAAGGCGCTCGCGCCGACCGCGCCCTGCTGATCGAGGTCGAGGCCTGGGACGTGAACTGCCCGCAGCACATCCCCCAGCGGTTCGAGGCAGAGGATGTCGCCGCCAGCATCGCCAAACGCGACGCCCGCATCGCCGAGCTTGAGGCCGAGGTGCAGGCCCTCCGCGCCCGCCTGACCCGGGGTTGACTCAGTCCAGCTGCCCCTTTGGTGCCTGGATCAGCCCGTGCCCGCAGTCCAGAACCGTCTGCCCCGGCACCAGCCCCTGCCGCGTGACCGTGCCGATCAGCTTCGCCGCAAGGCTCTGCGCGGTGACACGCTCGCCCTCGCCGCGCATCTGCTCCACCCAGAGCGCGGCCACCCCCGCCGCATGGGCCGCCGCCATCGAACTGCCGTTCAGCGACCTCAGCCCGCCGCCCAGGCTGGCCGAGATGATGCCCACCCCCGGCGCCACCAGCGCGGGCCCGGCATTGGAGAAGACCGCAGGCTCCAGCCCCTCAGGCCCCGGCCCGCAGGCGCCCACCGCCAGCACGTGCCGGGCCGCCGCGGGCGCCGCCGGCCCGGTCTCGAAATCCGGAGAGATCACCCGCAGGCTGTCGTTGCCGATCGCGCCCAGCAGCAGCGGGCCCTTGGCGGCGCAGATCATCTGCATCACCAGTTCGAAGATCCGCAGGTTGCCGCGATAGGCGTTCACCGCCGCGGTGTTCGCCTGCACCCTCGGATAGCCTTCGGCGGTCAGCGCCTCCACCTGCGCGGCGATGTCGAAACTCAGCGCAAAGACCGCGATGTCCACCTCTGCCCCGGCGGCCCAGAGCACCGCCTGCATGAACCCGTCCGACCGCCCCATGCCGTTGTCCGCCAGCGTCTTGACGACGAACAGATCCTCGATCCCGCGCGCCACCCCGATCCGCGTGCCGCCCAGGTCGCGGCCAAGGATCGTCCCGGCCATATGCGTGCCGTGGCCGTTCGCATCGCCCACGCCTGTCCCGACGAAATCCTTGGTGATCAGCCGCACCCCGGCAAAGGCCGGGTGCTTGCGGTCGATGCCGGTGTCCAGAAGCGCCAGCCGAACCCCGTGCCCCGTGGCATTGGTCCAGTCCGCGCCCACCGCGTGCAGGCCCCAGCCGGGCACCGCGTCCTCCGCCCTCAGGTCGTCCAGCGGTTCGGGATTGACGATCCGGGTCGGCATCACCGGCGCCACCGTCAGGCAGGTCGGGTCGCGCACCAGGTCGCGCAGCTCGGCGGGGCTGAGGTCGACGGATTCGATCAGCGGGTCGGACGCGGCCTCCGGCGCCCGCGGTGCCACCGAGGCACTCAGCGGCACGGATGGCCGACGCCAATTGTCGGCCCTGTCGCGCAGCACGATTAATCTGGACATCAAATCCCCGGGACAAAATCTCTGTCCACAGGCTACATCCGCGGGCGACGGGCCGGAACGGTGTCCGCGTGAATGGCGCGTTAAAAAAGACGCCAACCGGCGTCAGAGCGCCCGCACCCCCGGGCCGGGCGCCGCGTCAGGGCGGGGATCAGGGCGGGGATCAGGGCGGGGATCGGGGTCAGGGGGACCGGGGCGCAGGTCGCCCCGGCACATCGCGCGATGCGCCCCTCAGACCAGGCCCTTCTGACGGAACAGGCCCATGACGTTGGCCTCCGGACGCGGTCCCATGTGGCCGATCACCTCGCGCGCGGCGACGGTGCCCATGCGGCCGGCGGTGGCCATGTCGCGCCCGGTCGCCAACCCGTAAAGGAAACCGGCAGCGAACTGGTCGCCCGCCCCGGTCGCATCCACCGGCACGATCTTCTCCACCGGGACGTCCGTCCGCGTGCCGTCCCGCAACACCGACACGCCGTCGCCCGACCGGGTGCAGACCACCAGCGGGCAGATCGCGCCCACTGCTTTCAGGTCGGCCTCGAGGTTGTCGTTGCCGTAGAGCGACCGGATCTCCGCCTCGTTGCCGATGACATAGTCCATCTCGTGCTCGATCAGCCGGAGGAAATCCTCCCGGTGCCGTTCCACGCAGAACGGGTCGGAGATCGCGATGCCCACCTTGCCGCCCGCCGCCCGGCAGGACCGCGCGGCCTTCAGAAAGGCCTCTTTGCCCTTGTCCTTGTCGAAGAGGTAGCCTTCGAGGAACAGGATCTCCGCTTCCGCGGCCACCTCTTCCGACACGTCCTCCGGCGCCAGCTCGGCCGAGATCCCGAGGTAGGTGTTCATCGACCGCTCGCCGTCGGGCGAGACGAAGATCATCGAACGCGAGGTCGGCAGCTCGCCGCCCGCCACCGGCGGGTTGACGAAATCGGTGCCGTCGTCGGCCATGGCATCGGCGTAGAACCGGCCAAGCGCGTCGTCCCGCACCCGCCCGATGAACCCGGTCCTGAGCCCCATGGCGCCGATCCCGGCCAGCGTGTTGGCGACCGAGCCGCCGGGCGCCTCCACCCGGTCCTTCATCGCGCCGTATAGGTGTTCCGCACGTTCGCGCTCCACCAGTTGCATGATGCCCTTCTGGATGCCCATGAGGTCGAGGAACCTGTCGCTCTCCCGGGTCAGCACATCGACGATGGCGTTGCCGATCCCGACAACCTGGTACTTCTTCATGAGGTCTTACTCCTGCAGGATGGCATCCGCCCGGCGGGCAAGGCCCCGGGCCGGGCGGCTCAGGGTGCACGCCTCCGGAAGGACGTCCATCCGGGTGGAAATTTCAGTCAGGTCGATCTGCGCAAGGGACGCGCCCCGGACATCCGCCCGTCCGGTAAGCCTGACAACCGCACCCGCCTTCCGCCAACCGCCGTCCGTTCTACGGATACGGGCAGGACAGGCCCCGGTCCCCGGTGCCGGCGGCACCCGGTGGGGCACGTTCACGCGTTGGCTCATGCGGTCTTTTCCTCGAACGGGCAGAGATCGTTTATGAGACACGCCTTGCATTTCGGTTTACGCGCCACGCAGATGTAGCGCCCGTGCAGGATCAGCCAGTGATGCGCGTGCTGCTGGAAATCCACCGGCACGTGATCCTCGATGGCCCGCTCCACGGCGACCACGTCCTTGCCCGGACAGATCCCCGTGCGGTTGCCGACCCGGAAGATATGCGTGTCCACCGCCTGCGCAGGGTAATGCCACCACATGTTCAGCACGACATTCGCCGTCTTCCGCCCCACCCCGGGCAGCGATTCCAGCGCGGCGCGCGAACAGGGCACCTCGCCGCCGTACTCCTCCACAAGGATGCGCGACAGCTTGATGACGTTCTTCGCCTTGTTGCGGAACAGCCCGATCGTCTTGATGTGCTCGATCAGGCCCTCTTCGCCCAGCGCCAGCATCTTCTCCGGCGTGTCTGCCACGGCGAACAGCCCCGCCGTCGCCTTGTTCACGCCCGCGTCCGTCGCCTGCGCCGACAGCGCCACCGCGACCACCAGCGTGTAGGCGTTCACGTGGTTCAGTTCGCCCTTCGGCTCGGCCTCCGCCGCCCGGAAGCGCGAGAACACCTCGCGCAGGGTGTGATAATCCATCTGTCTGGCCATGAAACCGTCATGCCCGCTCGCGCGCCCGCCCGCAAGCACCGCGCCGCCCCCCGCCCTTCATCTTGGCAAAAATACCTCTGGGGGGCCGAAGGCGGGGGCAGCGCCCCCTCCGCCCTCCGGGATCCCGGCCGCCCGGACAGGCCGGGCCCAAAACCGCAAGAAACGGGCTGCGCAGCCCCTGCGCCCCACGCTATCTTCCCCCCAAAGGAGCCAGCGCCATGCCCAGGGACGACACCGAAAGCTATCACTACCACGTCATGGCCCGCGCCATCGAGGCGGTCGACCGCCTCGGGCCGAAGGCCACCCTCGACCAGCTCGCGGCCGAGATGCGCATGTCCCCCGCCCACTTCCAGCGGCTCTTCAGCCAGTGGGCGGGCGTTTCGCCGAAGCGGCTGCAGCAGTACTTCACCCTCGGCCACGCCAAGGCACTGCTGCAGGACCGCTTCACCACGCTGGAAACTGCGCTCGCCACCGGGCTCTCCGGCGGCGGCCGCCTGCACGACCTCTTCCTCAGGTGGGAGGCGATGAGCCCCGGCGACTTCGCCCGCGGCGGGCTGGGGCTCACCATCTACTGGGGCTGGTTCGAAAGCCCCTTCGGCCCGGCGCTCGTCATGGGCACCGACAAGGGCATCTGCGGCATCGCCTTCTCGGCGGAAACGACCGAGGAACACGCCATGCAGGACCTCACCGGCCGCTGGCCCAAGGCCACCTACGTCGAGGACCCGATGCGCCTGCGCCCCTGGGTGATCGCCGCCTTCGGCCAGCAGGCCGAGGGGCCGGTGCCGCTCTTCCTGATCGGCGCGCCCTTCCAGATCAAGGTCTGGGAGGCCCTCATGCGCATCCCCTCCGGCCATGTCACCACCTACTCGGAAATCGCCGAGGCCATCGGCCATCCGAAGGCCGTGCGCGCCGTGGGCACCGCCGTGGGCCGCAACCCGATCAGCTTCCTGATCCCCTGCCACCGCGCCCTGCGCAAATCCGGCGGGCTGGGCGGCTACCACTGGGGGATCCCGGTGAAACGCGCGCTGCTGGCATGGGAATCGGCGCGGCTCGAAGCCTGAGCAGCCCCTTGCAGACCCGGCCAGCGCCCCTAAACTCCGCCCCACCCGGAGGAGGAGCGCCCATGCCGCAGGACCTGATCGCCGCCATCAAGGAGCAGGAGCGCGCCCTCGTGCTCCCCGCCTTCGACGAGGACACGGCCTTTGCCATCGGCTGCGCCCTGCGCGAGCGCGCGCAGGCCATCGCCGCCCCCGTCTCCATCGAGATCCGGTCCTCCGCCCGCCGCTATTTCTTTACGACGCTGCCCGGCGCCACGCCCAACAACGAGGAATGGGGCCGCCGCAAGGGCAACACCGTGCTCCGGACGTGGAAGTCCTCCATGCGGGTCGGGCTGGAACTCGAACGCTCCGGGCGCGTGCAATGGCCCGACGCCGGTCTGCCCTACGAGGACTTTGTCGACCACGGCGGCGGCTTTCCGGTCACGCTCCGCGGGATGGGCGTGATCGCCGCCATCGCCGTTTCCGGCCTGCCCTCGGTCGAGGATCACCAGTTGGCGACCGTCACCCTCGCCGCGCACCTCGGCATCGCGGAGATCCCGCTGCCAAAACCGGACTGACCCGGAAGGGGCCGGTCACATCTTGCGCAGATACGCCTCCGAGACGAAGCCGCGCAGCCCCATCGCCCGGTCCAGCCCCACTTCGCACCACTTGGTCGCCCCGGTGCGCTGGCAGTCCAGCACCCGGACCACCGTGCCGTTCGGCAGGCCGACGATCACCACGTAACCCGTACCCGGACCTTCCCGCATCTTCAGCATGTCGTCGCCTTCGACTCCGAAGACCTCGTAGCGTTCCCGCCACTGTGCCGCCGCGGGGGTTGCCCCCGCCAGAACCAGCGCCGCCGCCACGGCGGGCACCATCGCCCCAAGGATCACCTTGCGCATGCCATTACTCCTGCTCGATGTCGTCTTGTTGTTCTTGCGCGCAGTCTAGCCCGCGCGCGCGCCGCTGGAAACCGTGCCGGAACGCAAACGTTCGGGGAATTGCGCGCCGCCAATACCGTTGATCGAAACGCCCCTCCCGGCGCACCATGGCGCATCGCCCTCCGCCCGTCCCGACCCGCAAGGACACCTCCGCCATGACCCGCCGCACGCATTACCTCGGGCCGCTGACCGACAGCAGCCGCTGGGATGCCCTCACGCTCCGGCCCGACGACGTGATCGTCGTGACCCCGCCCAAATGCGGCACGACATGGATGCAGACCATCGTCGCGCTCCTGCTCTCCGGCGATCCGGAGGTCGAGACGGAGCTGTCGATCCGCATGCCATGGATCGACATCAGGTTTCGCGACATCGCAGAGGTCGCCGCACGGCTCGACGCGATGCCGCACCGCCGCAGCATGAAAAGCCACACGCCGCTGGACGGGCTGCCTCTGGACGACCGCGCGCAATACATCTGCGTGTTCCGGCATCCTCTGGACGTGCATGTCTCGTTCCGCAAACACGTCCGCAATATTCCCGTCCCGTGGTTCGACGACTGGTATCCGCAGGACGACAGGGCGGGCCTGACCTTCCGCCATTTCCTTGAGGGCGCGCCGGACGGCCACGACTGCGATGCCGTGCCGCTGGCCCATATCCTCAGGCATTACGAGGCCGCCCGCGCGCTGGCCGGACGGCCAAACGTCGCGCTCTTCCATTATGCCGACATGACGCGGGACCTGTCGGGGACGTTCGAACGGGTGGCGGCGCTTCTCGGCACGCCGCACCCCGCGCCGCTTATGGCGCGGCTTGCCGGGGTCGCCACCTTCGACAACATGAAGCGGAACGCCGCCCGCTATGCCCCCTCGGGCGGCAAGGGATTCATGAGGTCCGATTCCGATTTCTTTCATCGCGGCACCCACGGCCAATGGCGGGGTGTGCTGACCGATGAGGAACTGGCCGCCTATGACGCCCTGATGGACGCCCGCCTGACCCCGCAAGACCGGGATTGGCTGGAGAACGGGGCAGGGCGCGCTGCCCTGGGCTGAACGATCTCGCTTCGGCTCCGGGCGTCAGCCCCGGCCGGCACCGCAACATGGCGCTTGCCGCCTCGCGCAACGCAACCGGCCCGCGCCATGCGAAGTGCCGAGAGGGCGCAGTTCCGGACCTTTGCGCCATGCGACGACTCTCCGGCCGCCGTCTCGTACCGGGGCAAAGCCCTCACCCGGGGCCCCGCTTCCGGAGGGCCATCCGCGACAAGTCTTTCAGCCTGCAACGGTTCCGCGTGATCTGCCGCTTTTCTGGGTTAATCCTTTGTTAATAAAAGAGGTTTCGCCGCGAAACCTCCCTTTTCTGGCCAGTGGGTGGCAATTTGCCGCCACCCGTGCGCGGAAGAGTGGATTTTCTCGGGAACCTTGCCCCTCCCTGTGGCATTAAGCCTTCAGGACAACAACGCGCCCTCGAAAGGTGCGCCAGAAACTACGAGAGGCAATGAGAGACATCATGATCCGTTCGTCCATCCTTCTTTCCACCGTGGCCGCGCTTGGCCTGTCCGCCTGCACCACCGGCGGCGCGCTCTTCGACGAGAACGACCCGAACCGCCAGGCCAAGACCGGCGCCCTGGCCGGTGCCGCCACCGGTGCCGTCGCGGGCCGTCTGGCCGCCGGCAACGGCGACGTGGGCGAGCGCAACCGCTCCGTTCTGGCCGGCGCCCTGATCGGTGCCGCCGCAGGCGCCGCCATCGGCAACCAGCTTGACAAGCAGGAAGCGGAACTGCGCCAGCAGCTCGGCTCCCAGGTCGACATCCGCAACACCGGCGACCGCCTGATCGTGACCATGCCGCAGGACATCCTGTTCGCCACCGACAGCGCCACGCTGAGCGGCGGCCTGCTGGGCGACATCCAGGACGTGGCCCAGTCGATCCTGCGCTACCCGAACACCACGACGCAGATCATCGGCCACACCGACTCCGATGGCGACGCGGCCTACAACCTCTCGCTGTCGCAGCGCCGGGCCCAGGCCGTGGCCAACGTCTTCCTCGCGCAGAACGTGCCCGCCAGCCGCATCCAGGTCATCGGCCGCGGCGAGGACCAGCCCATCGCGTCCAACCTGACACCGCAGGGCAAGCAGCAGAACCGCCGGGTGGAAATCGTCATCCTGCCGAACGCGACCTGACCCTCCGGACATCCGTCTGACGGGCATCCCGATGCCCTCCCGAAGCGCCGTGGCCTTGCCGCGGCGCTTTTTCGTTTATGTTGTGAGGCGATTGCAATTTTTCGCGCGGGTTCCGCCGCGAAACCCCAGACAGGAGACACCATGCCCGATCTGAAGCTTGTCGGCCTCTGCGGCGCCCTCCGCGCCGCCTCCACCAACCGGCTGCTGCTGAACGAGGCCGCCCGCCGCTTCGGCCCGGCGGAGTATACCGAACTGGACCTGCGCTTCCCACTCTATGACGCCGACATCGAGAACGGCCCCGGCATCCCGCAGGAGGTCCAGCAGGCCGCCGACCGGATCGCCGCCGCCGATGCGGTGATCGTCGCCTCGCCGGAATACAACAAGGGCATCACCGGGGTGCTGAAGAATGCGCTGGACTGGATCAGCCGGACCGAGGGCAACCCGTGGCGGGACAAGCCCGTGGCGCTGGTCTCTGCTGCTGCCGGCATGGCCGGGGGGCCGCGGTCGCAGGCGCAGGCGCGGCTCTGCCTGATCCCCTTCCGCCCGCACCTCCTGCCCGGGCCGGAGGTCATGGTCGGCCAGACCTCCACCAAGTGGGACGAGGATGGCCGCCTCAAGGACGAGACGGGGATCAAGCTGCTGACCGAGCTCATGGAGGATCTGCGCAGGCTGGCGGAAGCCAAGCGCGGCTGAAACCGGACGCGTGGGGCCCCGTCCCGGCACATCGGCATGAAGATCGGGTCAAGCCTGCGCGCGGTGCGGCCGGGCAGGGTGCAGCGCGGCTCTGACCTTGCGGGATCGAGGATCTTGGCCGCAGAGGCATAAGGAAGCCACTTCGCCAAGGCCCGGATCGCTGGTTGCGCCATGGGCCATGCATGGGGAAGAGGCATCGGGGCAGGCCCCCCTCAGGCAGCCGGACAAGCCGAGACCGGCCGCCCGCTCTCTGGACGCCACCCGCTGCCCCCGCTAATCCACGGAGGTCGAGGAGCCGCCCATGCAGGACCACCCCACCGAACCGCAGATCAGGACGGATGTGCTGGACCCGGCGCGTGCCGGGGCGCTGGCAGCCACGCTCGGGCTGGAGGCGACCTTTGCCGAGGGCACACCTCTGCCGCCGTTCTTTCACCAGATCTATTTCTGGGACGCCCGTCCGCCCGAGGCCCTTGGCCGCGACGGGCACCCGGCGGTCGGCGATGCGCTGATCCCGGCCTTCGGCCTGCCGCGGCGCATGTGGGCCGGTGGCGCGCTGGAGTTCCTTGCCCCGCTGCGGGCCGGGCGGCCAGCCGAGAAACGCTCCACCCGCGTCAGCACGTCCCGCAAGACGGGGCGAAGCGGGCCGCTGGCCTTCGTCACGCTGCACCACGAGATCTGGCAGGACGGGACGCTCTGCGTGCGCGAGGCGCAGGACCTGGTCTACCGCGCCGACGCGGCGCCGGATGCGCCCGGACCGGTGCCGCCCCGGGCGCCCGAGGGCGCGGCGGGGTCGACCGAAGTGCGCTTCGACCCGACGCTGCTGTTCCGGTATTCCGCGCTGACCTTCAACGGACACCGCATCCACTACGATCCGGCCTATGCCCGGGAGGTCGAGGGCTACGAAGGGCTGGTCGTGCACGGCCCGCTTCTGGCGCAGAAGCTGCTCCTGTGGGCGGAGGAGACGGGCCCGGTTGCGACCTTCCGGTTCAGGGGCACCTCGGCCCTGATGGTACACGAGGCGGCAGAGCTGTGCCGCGACGGCGCCCGGATGTGGGTGCGCGGACCGGACGGACGGCAGGTCATGACGGCAGAGGTGAACACGGCCCAAACTGTGTGAACGCCGGGTTAACGGCCTGTCAAAGTTTCCCCCTCCCTACCGCCCTCCAACCTGAAGCGATTCGGAAAATACAGGGTTGATGCGGGTCGGATGAGGCGGCACGCCCGCTCAGGGCTCAGGGCTCAGGGCTCAGGGCTCAGGGCTCAGGGCTCAGGGCTCAGGGCTCAGGGCTCAGGGCTCAGGGCTCAGGGCTCAGGGCTCAGGGCTCAGGGCTCAGGGCTCAGGGCTCAGGGCTCAGGGCTCAGGGCTCAGGGCTCAGGGCTCAGGGCTCAGGGCTCAGGGCTCAGGGCTCAGGGCTCAGGGCTCAGGGCTCAGGGCTCAGGGCTCAGGGCTCAGGGCTCAGGGCTCAGGGCTCAGGGCTCAGGGCTCAGGGCTCAGGGCTCAGGGCTCAGGGCTCAGGGCTCGCCCTGCGGCGCGCTGTCCGCACCCGGGCCAGACTGCAAAACCTTCGACGCAAAGGGATACTTCAAATCCGGAACGGCTCACGACCGAGGGGCGACGCTCCCCATGGGCCGTGGCCGTTCCGCAGCTGGTTCCGGACGTTGCCGCGCAGGAGGTCGCGGCTGGTGTCCGGTCTTCTGTCAGGTCCGCCCGGTTCGGAACCTTGCCGGGAGGCGCTTTGGTGTGCCGCGTTCAGCGCGGACATGTGTCACGTTCAATGCACCGTGCCTGCGCCCGTCCGGGGGCCGACCGTCCCGGCCCGCAAGAACGCTTGCGGGGTGCAGAGGCTCTGGCCCTTCGGTCATCGAACGCGGTGCCGAGCGGTTGCCCGATCAGCAGCCGGTGCCGTGGACAACCACGCGCACCGTCTTCAGCAGGACGCGGAGGTCCGTGACGAAGGACAGGTCGCGCAGGTAGTCGGTGTCGAAACGGGCGCGCTCGGAAAAGCTCGACTCGTTGCGGACCGAGGTCTGCCAGAAACCGGTGATGCCGGGGCGCAGCGAGTAGTAGGCGGTGCCCGGGTAGATCTCGCGCTGGTTCAGCATCATCGGACGCGGACCGACCAGGGACATGTCGCCCACAAGCACGTTGAGGAGCTGCGGCAGCTCGTCGATCGAGGTCTTGCGGATGATCCGCCCGATCGCCGTGATCCGCGGGTCGCGGCGCAGCTTCTGGGTGAGATCCCATTCCATGCGCGCTTCGGGATTGGCGGCGAGGTAGGCGCTGAGCTGGGCGTCGGCGTCCGGCACCATGCTGCGCAGCTTCCACATGCGGAAGGTGCGGCCGTTCCGGCCGACCCGCTGCTGGCTGTAGAAGGGCCCGTGCCCGTCGAGCATGACGAGGCCGGCGAAGATCAGGGTGAGCAGGACGGCGGGCAGCGCGACCAGCAGGACCAGCGTAATGTCGAGCGCGCGTTTCAGCACGTCGCGGTACGGGGTGGCCCCAATGTTGCAGAAAAGCGTTTCGTCAATGAGCGCTTCGAATTTCGCCGTCGGCAACGGCTGACGAATATGCAGTGTCATGATGACCTCCTGTGCGTCGTGAAAGACGGGGAGGCACACCAGCAGTGATCCAGTTTTTCGGCATAGCTTCGCTGTCGCGCAGAATGCGCGTTACACAACACCGGGCCGTTTCAGGCGACGGTCAGATTACCGATAACATTTCAAGGCAGATCGCAGCAGACGTACCTCAATACTCCCAAAGTGGAAGCACCAACCCCCAAGTGCCGTGGAAAGTGGAACTGGGCAGAAGTATGTCAGAACCACGCGACAAGGCTCTTATGCCCCCGGGCTAAAATCCGGTCAACAAACGCTTTTTCATACACTTTCTGGTTGATCTGGCTTGTTGGGAAGCGCCCGAAAACACCCGAAATTTCGCATGATTTCGTCTACACGATTAGGTTGCGTGGTATCCTAACGAGTATCATCGAAGTGGTATTTTTTGGGCCTTACGTCGCAAAAGGATAGGTCAAATTTCACGGACGAATATGACGCGATTGCGCGTCATCATTTGACAATAATCCGGTCAATATATGCAGTTTTGCGATACTGTCATTCTGCTTTGCGGCGTGGAGGCAGGATGGATCGGGAAATCGTTTCCCGTTTGGAAACCTGCCCCTGGGTAAAAGCCGGTCTGGGGGCCTGAAACGTGCCGATCGCACACAGTTGACCGAACACCCGTAACGCGCGCGTGATCGAGGCGTGTAAAACAATTCCCGGGAGAGCACTTTTGATCACGGAATGTTACAGAGGCCCGAAATGCGTGAGAATCGGTGCCCGAATCGCACCCGATCTCCGCCGCATTTCCGCCCAAATCTGCCCTTCGGCTGCCTTTTTCCCAGTTCCGCAGGGGCCAATTGTGGCAAGCCTCCGCCGGGGGCCGAGTTGAAAGACCTGTGGCCTGCGGATATGTCGTCCCAGACAGTTTCCACCGCGAGGGGCGCGCTGACATGGCCAATCACCTGCACCACGGCGATCTGCCCGACGACCTCGACCTCGGGCCGGTGGTGGCGATCGACTGCGAGACGATGGGCCTGCACCCCCACCGCGACCGGCTGTGTGTCGTGCAGCTCTCGGCGGGGGACGGGAATGCGCACCTCGTGCAGGTGGCGCGCGGCCAGACCGAGGCGCCCAACCTTGCCCGGCTGCTTGCGGACCCGGACGTGCTGAAGCTGTTCCATTTCGGGCGGTTCGACATCGCCGCCATGTACAATGCCTTCGGGGCGCTCGCCGCGCCGGTCTACTGCACAAAGATCGCCAGCCGGCTGGTGCGGACCTACACCGACCGCCACGGGCTGAAGTCGCTGACCCAGGAACTTCTGGGCGTCGACATCTCCAAACAGCAGCAGTCGTCGGACTGGGGTGCCGAGACGCTGACCGACGCGCAGAAGGACTATGCCGCCTCGGACGTTCTGCACCTCCACCGGCTGCGCACCGTGCTGGACGCGATGCTGGAGCGCGAGGGCCGGACGGAGATCGCGCAGGCCTGTTTCGACTTCCTGCCGACGCGGGCAAAGCTGGATCTGGCGGGCTGGCCCGATACGGACATCTTTGCCCATGTCTGAATCCGCATCTTCGCGAAGGTCTGACCGCCAGGCGCCAATGCCCCGTGCCGCGTCCGCCGTCTGGCGCCGCCGCAGCGCGGGGGCCTGAGCCATGGCCCGGGCGAGCGGGGGCTATTCCCGCCTGATCGCGTGGCTCAAGATCCTCCTGCCGATCGCCGCGCTGGCGATGCTGTCGACGATCTTCCTTCTGGCCTCCGACCGGGAGGTGCTGGAGAACGTGCCCTTCGCCGAGGCGCTGCGGCAGGGCGAGACCGCCACCGAAGGGGTGTCCGACCCCTATTACTCCGGCACCACACGCGACGGCGGCCTGCTGACCATGACGGCGCGCCGGGCCTGGCCGCTGGAGGATGGCGACATCCTGGCCGACCGGTACTCTGCCCGTATGCAGATGGAGGACGGGTCGGTCATCCAGCTCGACTCCAGCAAGGCGACGATGCGGGAGGGCGAACGGAAGGCCTACCTCGACGATGGCGTTCGCATTGAAAGCTCGCTGGGCTATGTGCTCACGACGAACGCGATGGTCAGTGCGCTCGACTCCGTGAATGCCGAAAGCCTCGGCCCGGTGGAGGGCAACGGACCGGCGGAAGAGCTGGAGGCGGGCCGCATGGTCATCGCCCCGGCGGACGAGGATGGCGCGGTGCAAATCCACTTCACCGGCGGCGTGAAGATGATATACCGGCCCGCAGACAAGGAAGTTGACGAATGACCAAGGCATTTTTCGCGGCGATCTGCATGGCCCTGATCCCGGCCATGACGCTGGCGCAGTCGCAGGTGTCTTTCGGCGGGGGCGGTCAGGACACCAGTGCACCGGTCGAGGTCACGGCGGATTCCCTGTCGGTGAACCAGTCGGACGGCACGGCGCTTTATACCGGCAACGTGGTGATCGTTCAGGGCGAAATGCGTCTTGCCGCGCCGCGCGTGCTGGTGATCTATTCCGAAGAGCGGTCCGAGATCACCCGGATGGAGGCGACCGGCGGCGTCATCGTGGTGCGCGGCGAGGAAGCCGCCGAAGGCGAGCGCGCCGACTACAACATAGATGACGGCCAGATCGTCATGTCCGGCAACGTGCTGGTGACGCAGGGCGACAGCGCGATGACCTCCGAACGGATGGTGGTCAACCTCGAGGACGGCACGGCGCAGATGTCCGGCCGCGTGAAGACCGTGTTGCAGCAGGGCAGCCAGGACGGGGGCCAGTAACGCGGATGTCCCGACCTGACTTGCGACTGACCGAAGGCGACAGCGGCCTGCGTGTGAGCCACCTGCGCAAAGCCTACCGGAAGCGCGTGGTGATCCGCGACGTGACCATGCGGCTGGACCGGGGCGAGGTGGTCGCCCTTCTGGGCCCGAACGGGTCGGGGAAGACCACGTCCTTCTACGCCATCGCGGGGCTGGTGAACCCCGACGCGGGCGAAGTGCTGATCGACGGGCACGACGCCACCTACCTGCCGATGTACCGCCGCGCCCGGCTGGGCATCGGCTACCTGCCGCAGGAAATGTCGATCTTCCGGGGGCTGAGCGTCGAGGACAATATCGGCGCGGTGCTGGATATCTCGGAACCCGACACGCACAAGCGGCGCGAGCGGCTGGAGGAGCTGCTGGGGGAGTTTTCCATCGAGCACCTGCGCCGCGCGCCTGCGCTGGCGCTGTCGGGCGGCGAGCGCCGCAGGGTGGAGATCGCCCGCTGCCTTGCCGCCGATCCGAAGTACCTGCTTCTGGACGAACCCTTCGCCGGGGTGGACCCGATCAGCGTGGGCGACATCCGGCATCTGGTCGCGGACCTGAAGACGCGCGGCCTTGGCGTGCTGATCACCGACCACAACGTGCGCGAGACGCTGGAACTGGTCGACCGGGCCTACATCCTGCACGACGGGCAGGTGCTGATGTCGGGGACCCCGGAAGAGGTGGTGCAGAACGAGAACGTGCGCCGCGTCTACCTGGGCGACAATTTCCGCCTTGTGTGACCCTGTGGCGTGCCGCGGCGCAGCATCCTTTGCCCCGTGCACGAAAAATTCGCAAATCCGTCGTATGAGCGTCGGCGGACGCCCGGATTTGAACCACTCTGTCACTCCGGTTTGCATTGACACACGAGGGGCTTTCCACCTCAAATGGCAACATGGTGCTCTGTATTGCGGCATGTCAGATCTTCCGACTCCCGGCTTTCCGGGTCGGTCGCGCGCTGACCGCATGCGGGCGCCTTTCCTGAACCGGCACCTTTCCGGCCGGGGGTATGGCGCCCCCGGAGGAAGTGTCTGGTGATAAGAGAGAAGGACGGATCATGCGTTACCAGATCACGGGCAAACAAATCGACATTGGCGAAGCTTTGCAGACCCACGTTCAGACCGAGCTTGGCTCGGTGCTGGAGAAGTATTCCCAGCGCCCGACCGACGCGACCGTGATTTTTTCCAAGGCGGCCCATGAGTACGTGTGCGAGGCCGTCGTCCACCTTTCGAGCGGGCTGAATGCCGCTGCGAAGGGCCATGCCACTGAAATCTATGCAGCTTTCGACGCCTGCACCGAGAAGATGGATAAGCAGCTGAGGCGCTACAAACGGCGTCTGAAGGACCACCACAAGGACCGTACGGAACCTGTTGAATTTCTCGGGGCCTCTTCGTATATCCTCGCGCACGATGGCGCAGACGACGCTGCCGAACCCGAAACGCTTCAGCCGATCATCGTGGCGGAGATGGAGACCAAGATTCCCTCCCTGTCCGTCGGTGAAGCCGTGATGCAGATGGAACTGGCCGGCGCCCCGGTGCTGGTGTTCCGGAACGAAAAGAAAGACGGAGTGAATGTCGTCTACCGGCGCGACGATGGCAACATCGGCTGGATCGATCCATGATCCGTATCCCGTGTTGACCGGTAACCGATTTTCTCCAGAGGCTGGATGATGAAGTTTAGCAATCTGCTGAAACCGGATGCCGTGAAGGTCATGGGCTCCTGTTCGTCGAAGAAGCGGCTGATGCACGACATCGCCGATCTCGCCGAAAGCGCCCATGGCCTGCATGCCCAGCGGGTCGTCGAAGCCCTGATGGAACGGGAATCGCTGGGGCCGACGGGTGTCGGCCACGGCGTCGCCCTGCCGCACGCGCGGGTGTCGGGCCTCGACGAGGTGCTGGGTGTGTTCATGCTGCTGGAACGGCCGATCGACTTCGACGCCGTCGACCGGCAGCCGGTGGATCTGGTGTTCTCGCTCTTCGCGCCCGAAGAGGCGGGGGTCGAACACCTGAAGGCGCTGGCGCTGGTGTCACGCACATTGCGGGACGCGGGGCTTTGCACGAAACTGCGCGCCAATCCCGACCCGGCCACGCTTTTCACGATCCTGACGGAGTTCGAGACGGTCAAGGCCGCCTGAGCCCGCGACTGCCGGCAGGACGGGACTCTGGCTTCGCCATTCGCCCGCCCGCCGGCCCTTCAACCCGAATGACCCATCGGCCCAAGCTGCCTGATCGGCGGCCCGTGGAAACGTGGAATTCAGGTATTTGGACCAAGATGAAGGAGCACCCGTCTTGCCCTTCATCTTGGCGGAAATACCTCGGGGAGCGCGAGGGGCGGAGCCCCTCGTACCGCTGGCGCCGAAGGCGTCAGCCCCAGGTATCGAAGCCGAACATCAGGTAGTCGCGCTGGTAGGCGTCCTGGGCGAGGGCTTCGATCTCCTCGTCGTAGATCTGGGCGAGGCCGAAGGGGGCCTTGTTCGGAACGGATTCGGGGTCCGGCGGGGCGGGGTGGCCGACCTGCATGGCGAGCGCGGGCAAGTAGTCGGCAGCTTCGGTTTCGCGGATGATCATGTCGGGCAGGGTGAAGTCGCCCATGCCCTGGATGGATTGCGCCTGTGTCGCCCAGTGGCCGTCGACGCGGACGGCGGTCTGGCCGGAGAGGTTGGCCTTCACCCAGCGCAGCCAGGCGGTGAAGGCTTCGCGGTGGGCGTTCACGTCGTAGTCCGCGCCGGGTTCGCCTTCGGGGATCGGCAGGGCGTGCACACGGCGGAGCGTCTGGCGGATGCCCTTGAAGCTGCCCTTGCCGGTGGAGAGGACTTTCGAACAGAAGGCCTCGTGCGCGCGGGCGAGCGGGTGGCGGATCACGGTGAAGCTGCGGTGGCCGGGGCGTTCGCGTTTCCAGGCGCGCAGGCCGCCCTGGGTGAAGTCGCCAGTGAGCTGTCCGGGGTACACGTCGTCGAGTGCCGCCATCCAGTCCGTCACCATGGTTTCCGGGCCCGAGCGGATCGGCATGTAGAGGAGCGGCGTCCTGGCGCAGGCGAGGTAGCCGGGCACGACCGGGCCGCGGCGCGGTTCGAAGTTGGGCGTCCGCGTCAGGTTGAAGCTGTCCTGCCGGGAGAGCGCCTTCTGCATCTCGTCGAAGTTCTCGACCTTTTCGGACAGCGGTTCGGGGTTCTGCCGTTTCAGCGCGGTGTTCAGGCTGTCGAGCTGCGCATTGCAGCCGAGCCAGCGCGCCAGCCCGTTCATCACTGCCACGTCCTGCAGGTCCTCGTAGGCGACGTAGAAGGCCGTCTGCGCCGTGGTCTGCAGGGCGTTCAGGAGTTTCACCTGGAAGGCCTGCAGCCCGTTCACATGCGCCTCGAACTCGCGCGCGTCGAAGCGGGCCTTCGCCTCCTTGCGCTTCTTAACGTTGGTCAGTTTCCACTGGCCGGTGGTGCGGGCGATCTTCCACGACACATAGCTGTCGACCGGGTTCCGGGTCAGCACGATCTTGGCGATCTTCGGGTCGGTCAGCAGGGTGTCGAGGATGCGCGGGTCGTGGTCGTGGAAGTAGCGGAAGCCGCCCAGCCCGCCCGGTGTCGCCATGCGGATCTGGGTCAGAAGGCATTCCGGGTCGCGGTCGCGTTCCGACTGCACGATGCCCAGCACGTCCGTGGCGTTGGGATAGCCGATGAAATGCGGGTTGAACGCCTCGCCGAAGCAGGACAGCCCGTCGAAGGCGTTGAGGTTGGCTTCGAGGAAATTCGAGCCGGTGCGCATTTCGGCAAAGACGACGAAGCAATCGAACTTGGGCATGGATTATTTCTTTACGAGGTAGGGTTTGCGCGTGGTGCCCCGGGTGTTGCGCGGGGCGGGGTCGACGGGGAAGTCGCCCATCAGGTAGGGGTGCATGCCCTGGTTCTTGAGGTTCTGCAGGAACTGGCCGAAGCCGGTCAGGTCTTCGAGCCTCGGCGCTTCGGCCAGTCGGCGCAGGGATTTCTGGCCGATCTCGTCGATGATGACCTGCAGCGGTTCCATCGGGCTTTCGATGAATTCGGCCATGGACCAGATGCGGATGCGGGCCTTCACGTCCGGGCTGCGCAGGGTGTCGAGCATCCGGCTTTCGACCTTCTGGAGGCGCGCGGCCTCCGCCCGGATGTCGGCGAAGTTGGCGTTGGACTTGAAGAGCGGCACCGCCCAGGCGCCGGAGATCACCGAGATCTGGGCGTTGGGGTCGCGCGACATCGGCCAGAGGATCTGCGGGTTGTCGCGGGGGCCGTACTGGAAACACTGGCGTTCGCCGCGGGTGTTCCAGATCAGGTTGGTCAGGAAGGCGCGGGGGTTGGCGTCGCGCAGCCTGGCATTGTCGGAGAGGGCGCCGTTGATGAGCGTCTGGCCGCCGGTGAACTCTGCCCGTTCGGGGGCGTAGAGGTGGCCGTGCACCTGCGCGCCGGTGGCACGCGCCAGCCATTGCTCGAAGTCGATGAACAGCTCGGAAAAGCCCTGGAAGACGGAGTACTTGCCCGCGGTCACGCCGTTTTCCCAGCCGTAGTTCGGGAAGCGCGACTGCATGTAGAGGCCGGGGCGCCCGCGGGTCCTGCGGTCCACCGCCTTGGCGAAGATGCGGTCGATCTTGCCCGGGTTGGGTTCCTGCCGAGACATGGCGCGGTTGGGGTCGGTGAGGAAGGCGTCGTAAAGCCGGTCGGCGTGCGGCCAGATCTTGCGCGCCACGAAGCAGTCGGAGCGGCGCAGCAGTTGCAGGTGGTCGTCGTAGAAGATGTGCGGCTTGCCCTGGAAGTCGAATTTCGACAGCGTGAGCGAGCGGCTTTCGATCTGCGTGGAATAGACCCGCGCGAGTGTCTGGAAGTAGCTCTCGTCCGGGATCCAGACGTGTTTGAAGTAGGCGTCGTAGCGCCGCCGCTCCGGATCGCCGAGGATGGCCGACAGCGTCTGCCGCGTGAGGCACCACCACTGAGAGCCCATGTGCGGGATGATGCCGTTGGGGATGTGGCGCTTGTAGCCGGTCATGCGCTGCAGTTCGACGAAGCTGTCGAAGAGCATCCGGTTCTTGCGCCAGGAGAAGGGGAAATGCAGCGTGAAGCGTTCGTGGTCGAGCCCGCCCACCGTCCAGGGCACGTCTGCGGTCGTGGCGCTTTCGATGAAGTCGGTGCGGGGGCGTTCGGCGAGGTAGCTGGTCAGCTCCTCCACCGGGCGCAGCGGCAGGCAGGAGCCGGAGGCGAGGTAGACGTGGCGCACCTCCTCGAAGCTTTTCAGCATCAGTTCGGACGCGTCCTGCGAGGCGGCGACCAGGCCCCAGGTGCCCCATTCGCAGCGGTGGCGTTTCGAGAAGAGGATGCCCGGCGTCTGCGACAGTCGTTCGCGGAAGGCGTTGTAAGCGGCGCGGGGGACGGCGCTGTCGACGTGGATGACCACCGGGCAGCCGCCCTTGGCCCAGTGCAGTGCCACCTGTTCGGCCCGGTCGAAGGCAGTGTGGACCAGCATCACGATGCCGACGCTCATGCCCAGTTCCCCTTGGACATGATGCCGAGGATCTCGAGCTGGCGCCAGTTGATGTACTTCTCCGACCACTTGCACCAGAGGTCGGGGTTCTCCTTCACCCCTTCGGCGTAGGCGATGTATTCGCGGGAGGCGCCGTAGTGCTGACGGCGCTCAAGCTCTTCCTCGGCCTTCTTCGAGAAGGTGTCGAGGAACTTGGTGTGCAGCAGCACGCCCGACGCCTTTTCGCCGCCCCATTCGTCGTAGATCAGGTTCAGCCCGCGCGGCAGCAGGTTGTGGGTGGAGGACATGTAGGCGTACTTGCGGTCCCAGCGGACCAGCGGGATCTTGTTGAGGGCGGGCGCGGCCTCCGGCATCTCGGTGAAGAACATGCGGGCGCGTGGGCCGCCCTGGATCCAGAGGTTGCCGAACTGCGGGTTCTTGGAGATCGTGTAGTTGCCGGCGTCGAACCAGTTCGCGATCTCCAGCGGGTCCTGCCCGGCGCTGTAGGGATAGAGGTCGATCCGCCCCTTGGGATACATGTCGAGCAGCATCGCCGAGAACGACTTGATCGACGAGGCATCGAGCCAGTCGGTGAGGGCGCGCAGGGGCCGGGTGTCGCAGAACGGGTATAGCAGAAGCTCGTCGGGATCGACGGTCAGGCACCAGTGGTCGTGCCCGTACTTCATCAAGAGCCAGTTCATCCAGTCCACGCCGAAGCGCGACCGCTTGTAGCTGGCGCGGGTGGTCCAGACCGACACGTCCGGCTGGCGGCGCAGGTAGTCGAGCGAGCCGTCGTCGCTGTCGTTGTCCACGAACAGGAAGTGGTTCACCCCCATCTCGCGGTAATACTGGAGGAAGTACGGCAGGCGCACGCCCTCGTTCCGCTGGGTGGAGAACAGAAGCAGGTCGGAGGGGCGGATGTCGGCGGTGCGGTCGGCGACGGGCCTCA
Organism: Sagittula sp. MA-2; assembly: GCF_030126985.1. GTDB lineage: Bacteria > Pseudomonadota > Alphaproteobacteria > Rhodobacterales > Rhodobacteraceae > Sagittula. The sequence continues at coordinate 4,612,852 of NZ_CP126145.1, forward strand.
GGTCGCGGCGTTTGCGGAACGCGCGAATACGGCAGCGTCGCCTCCGCAGCCGCAGCTTGTATGACTGCCAAGCACCCAACGTCTCTTGCCCTTCTCATCGGCCGGCGTCCCGGTCGAATGCCTCTGCTCCGGCTATCAGAGGTGCGTTAAGACTGCCTTGAAATGGTCGTCCCACGTCGGGGGCACCATGGGGGGCTGCGTCGCAACGCCTGCCTTGTGGTCTTGTGCCAGCTTCCTGATCGCCTCGATCCATAGATAACTGTCATTGACGTTCGCGTAAACGGGATAATCTCCCAGCACTTCGCGGAAGATAGGGAGGTCGTTGCAGATCACCGGCACGCCCATCGCAGCGGCCTCCAGCGGCGGCAGGCCGTAGCCTTCGGTGAAGGACGGGAAGAGCATCCCGGCAGAGCCCTTGACAAGCGAGAAGACCTCCGCATCGCCGAGGTTGTTGTACTCGAACACGCGGGGCGGCTTCTGGTCGAGGCGGGCAAAGACGTCCTCGCTCATCCAGCCGCGCCGTCCGATGATGACGAGATCGGCGTCGGGGATACGGTCCCAGATGTCCAGCAGCAGCCTGTGGTTCTTGCGGATCTCGATGGTGGAGAGGATCACGAAATAGGGGTTCTCGCCCGGCGGCGGGGCGGGTTTCACGTCGTGCACGGGCACGTCGATGCCCAGGTGCGCCGCAATGGTACGCGGCTTTCGCGGGGCGGCCCACCGCAGCACATCGTCCTCCGTCACCTTGGAATTGCACAGGATCACGTCGGAAGAACCGACCATGCGTTCGAAGAACTCGGTAAAACGTTTGGAGTTGTGTTCCTCGCAGAATTGCGGCCAGTCGAGCGGGATGGTGTCGTGCACCATGGCCGCCGTCTGCGGCTGGATCGTACGGATCGCGTGCAGGAAGCGGCGGGTGACCATCGTCAGGCCGACATTGAAGAAATAAGTGCCCTTGGGCAGGTGCCGGCCCAGCATCTTTGCCAGCCGGGTTGAGCGGCAGCGAGCCAGTGCAACCCGCCGCATGTCCGACTCCGCTGCCGCGCGGCTTTCCTTGTACTGACGGCGAAAACGCGACAGCCAGTCCGGGCGTCCCCAGCGGTCGTCGCGCACCCTGTCCCGCAGGTCGGCCATGCCGGCGCGGTCCAGAAGCAGGTAACCTACGGACGTCCGCACGATGCCGAAACACGGCACGGACGTGTCCTTCACGAAATAGTCGAGGTAGGCGTACTCGACGCGGTCGACGCCGGTCATCCGCCTGCCCGCCCGCTTGACCAGACGCGTCACCTCAAGGAGACGCGTCTGGTTCGCGATTTCATTTTTCATAGTGCCCATTCCTGTGCCACCGCCACGCATCCGCGATCATCTGCGGCATTGTGGAGCGATGTGCAACCCAGCCCAGTTCGTCCTGTGCGCGGACAGAGCCGGAGACCAGCTTTGTCGCGTCACCCGCCCTGCGGGGGCCGTCGGAAGAGGGGACCTCGGCGTTGGTCACGGTGCCCGCGGCGGTGATGACCTCGCGCACGGAAAAGCCCTTGCCGGTGCCAAGGTTGAACACCCGGCTGCCCTTGCCGTCCTTGAGCCACTTCAGCCCCAGCACATGCGCATCCACGAGGTCGCACACGTGCACATAGTCGCGGATGCAGGTGCCGTCCGGGGTGTCGTAGTCGGTGCCGTTCACCGTCAGCGCCGGGCGCTGGCCGTCGACGGCCTCGAGCATGACGGGGATCAGGTGGGTTTCAGGGCGGTGGTGTTCGCCGATCTCGCCCTCAGGATCGCCGCCCGCCACGTTGAAGTAGCGGAAGATGACGTGGCGCAGGCCGTACGCGGCGCCGAAGTCGCGCAGGATGTCCTCTACCGCGCGTTTCGACGCGCCGTAGGCGTTCAGCGGCTCCTGCGGGGTGCTTTCGTCGAGCACGACATTGTCGTGTTCGCCGTAGGTCGCGCAGGTGGAGGAGAACACGAAGTCGAGGCAGCCGGCGGCCACTGCCGCCTCGATCAGGGTCAGCGAACCGCAGACGTTGTTGCGCCAGTACATGCCGGGCTTGGCCATGGCCTCACCGACCTGGCTGAGCGCCGCGAAGTGCATGACGGCGGCGGGTTCGTACTTGCGAAACACCTCGTCCAGCCGGGCGCGGTCCATCAGGTCACCCTGTTCGAAGGGGCCGAACTTCACCGCGTCCTGCCAGCCGGTGACAAGATTGTCATATGTCACCGGCGTAAAGCCTGCAGCCTTCAGCGCCTTGCAGGCATGGCTGCCGATGTACCCGGCTCCGCCGGTAACCAGAACGTTCGTCACTGTCTTATTCGGCGGCCTTGCGGGTGGACATCAGTTCCTGGAGATAGCCTTCCAGCTCTTCGCGGAGGTCGTCGCGGGCAAGGCCGAAGGCGACGGTCGCCTGGAGGAAGCCCGCCTTGGAGCCGCAGTCGAAGCGCTGGCCGCGGAAGCGGAAGCCGTAGACGCCGCCGTCCTCCTTGCCGATCTCCTGAGCGATGGCGTCGGTGAGCTGGATCTCTCCGCCGGCGCCGGTCTGCTTCGCGTTCAGGTTCTTGAAGATCTGCGGCGACAGGATGTAGCGGCCGATGACGGCCAGGTTGGACGGTGCGTCCTTCGGTTCCGGCTTTTCGACCATCCCCTTCACCTTGACCATGGAACCCATGTCTTCCTCGACGTCGAGCACGCCGTAGGCCTTGGTCTTTTCCTGCGGGACTTCCATCGCCGCGACCATGTTGCCGCCGGTTTCCTCGTAGGCCTCGACCATCTGCTGGAGGCAGGGCTTTTCGGAGGCGATGACGTCGTCGGGCAGCATGACCGCGAAGGGTTCGTTGCCGACCAGCTTGCGCGCGCACCAGATCGCGTGGCCGAGGCCGAGCGCCTTGTGCTGGCGGATATAGGCGATCTCGCCGGAGTCCATGTTGGTGGACTTCAGGATGCTCAGCAGCTCGTCCTTGCCCTTCCTCTTCAGCTCCTGTTCGAGCTGCGGGGCATGGTCGAAGTAGTCCTCGAGCGCGCCCTTGCCGCGCGAGGTGACGAAGATGAATTCCTTGATGCCTGCTGCACGCGCCTCATCGATGGCGTACTGGACCAGCGGACGGTCCACGAGCGTCATGATCTCCTTCGGCACGGACTTCGTCGCGGGCAGGAAGCGGGTTCCGAGGCCTGCAACCGGGAAAATTGCCTTGGTGACCTTTTTGGGCATCCGTATGCTCCTTTTTTGCTATCGGATGGTCATTTCGAAATCGGTGTCTTGAGGTTGACCGGACCTTCGCGTGCAACCAATGAAAACGCCAGTAGTTTGGTTCCAATTTATGGCACATTTAGTGGGGTGACGCCAATAAATGGGCACGTTAACCACGAACGTTTTGTGTCCGAAGCACTTCTGAGTCAACCCTGCGTTGAAAACTCCAGGCCTGCCAGATACGGCCTTTCCGGAGGCTTCGCCCGAACAGTCCGCCGGTCTGTTCCCAGACGCCGGACTCGGTAAAAGCCACGCGGTGATAGCGGCTTCCGGGGCTCATTATATAGAGTGAAACGATGGCCCCTTCGGCGGCTTTCGCGGCGGCGGTCCTGCGCAGAGACGCCGCCTGCCAGATGTGTCCGGACAGCCGGATGCGCGGCGCGCCGGGCCGTCCGGGATAGGGCAGGAAACCCTGCGCGGCGCGGGGGATTTCGGGGCAGCGGTCGAGGATGCGCTCCGCGCCTTCGCGTCCGCCGCGCCGGAGTCCGCGCATCAGGCGCCGGACGTCCAGCGGATCGAGCGGCCCGCGCTGCATGTAGCCCAGAAGCCGCGCGCGCTGGTCCCCGACGAAGCGGTCCCATGCGGTGGCGCGTGCCTCTTTCGGACAGTGCTTGCGGAGGAACGCCTGCTGCGAGGCGCCGATCTCCGTCAGGTCGCGCGGGGTCCGGTCGGGGGCGCGGCGGGCGCTTTCGGCAAAGCCGTGGTGCACCTGCGCGAGCGGAACGATGGCCGTCGCCAGCCCGCGCCGCGCCAGCCGCAGGTTCAGGTCGGTTTCGTCGAGGTAGAAGCGGAACGCGGGATCGAAGCCGCCCATCCGGGCCAGCACGTCCCGGCGCAGCGCCATGTTGGTGCCCTCGGTCTTGATCGCGCGGCCGGGGGTGGGGTGCAGCACGGTCGGCTGCGTGTCCGACACGTCGAGCGGCGTGGCCTGGCCGGTGGCATCGACGGTGCGTGCGGTCCACTGGAAGGTGATGCCGTTACGCCCGATCACGAAGCCCCCTGCGGCGGCGACCTCTGCGATGTCGAACGGCGCGGCGAGGTGGGTCAGCCAGAGCGGTTCGGGCACGGCGTCGTCGTCGATGAAGGCGACGATCTCGCCGGCGGCGCGGGAAATCCCGAGATTGCGGGCCGCCGAGATGTTGGGTTCGTCGTAGGGGACCTGCTTGATCAGGTCCGCATCCGCCCGCTGCGCGAGCGCCGCCAGCCCGGCAGGGCAGGCGACGACGATGACCTCGAAACCCGGATAGTCGAGTTGCGAGATGCCGGTCAGGCAGCGCATGAGGGCAGCGGGCCGGTGCCTGCTGACCACCACGATGCTGACCGGCAAGGCCATGGTCAGCCCTTCTTCAGGTCGACCCCGGGTGCGAAGGCGATGAAGAACGGGTTGGCGAAGCCGTCCTTGCCGTAGGACAGCGCGGAGTGGTCGTCGAAGCGCACGACCTTGCCGCCCGCACCCGCAAGCACGGCGTGCCCGGCGGCGGTGTCCCATTCCATCGTGCGGCCGAGGCGCGGATAAAGGTCGGCCTCGCCGGTGGCGACAAGGCAGAACTTCAGCGAGGAACCGGCGGAGGTCATGTCCTTGACGTTGTACTGCGCGATGTAGTCGTCGGTGGCCTGATCACGGTGCGATTTCGAGGCGACGACCATCAGCGAGTCGTTGTTCGGCTCGGTCACGCGGATCGGCTTTGTCTCGCCCGGGGTGGCGGGGTCGAAAGGGCCCATTTCCTCGACCGAGTGGCCGACGGAATTGGTGTAGAACATGCGGCCCTTGGCAGGGGCATAGACGACGCCGCGCGTGGGCACGCCTTCCTCGACCAGCGCGATGTTCACGGTGAAGTCGCCGCGGCGCTTGATGAACTCCTTGGTGCCGTCGAGCGGATCGACGATCAGGAAGGTCATGGCGGAGGTGTCATGCGAGGCGGCCTGCTCCTCGGTCACGAGCGCCACGTCGGGGAAGACCTCGCGCAGCCCGGCAGAGATCAGGGCGTCTGCGGCCTCGTCGGCCTCCGTCACGGGGGAGGCGTCCGACTTCGTCTTCACCTCGAAATCGGGGGAGTCGTAGATTTCCATGATCTTGTCGCCCGCTTCGAGGGCGAGGCGGCGCATGACGGTCATCAGTTCCGAATAATTCATGGAAAGCTCCTTTGGCGCCCCGGTCCCGCGTCCGGCGGCGATTTATTGATTTGCAACGCTACTGGCCTTATGCTGCCGTTTACAAAGAACGGCAAGGATGCCGCACGATATGGCAGAGCAGAGCGCTGCAGAATGCACGCGCATCACGGAGCAGGCCTATGTTTCAATCAACAACGCGACCGAAGTCCAGTCTGGGCTCGGCGTTGAACATCGCCGAACTGGTGTATCACAACTCGGTTCGCGCGGTGCGGAAGGCCCATGGCAACGCCTTCATGGCGATCTTCATGAACATGCTCCAGTCGATCATCTTCGTGCTGGCCTTCTACTTCATGTTCCAGATCATGGGGATGCGCAGCGCCGCGCTGCGGGGCGATTTCATGATCTACATCATGACGGGCGTCTTCCTCTACATGACGCACACCAAGACGATGGGCGCGGTCGCCGGATCCGAAGGGCCCGCCAGCCCGATGATGCAGCACGCGCCGATGAACACGGCCATCGCCATCGCCGCCGCCATGGTGTCGACGCTCTATATCCAGGTGCTGTCGCTGTTCGCGATCCTTTTCGTCTACGACGTGGCCTTCAACCCCTTCGTCATGCAGGAGATCTATGACCCGATCGGGTGTCTCGCGATGCTGTTGCTGTCGTGGTTCTCGGGCGCGGCGATCGGCATGGTGGTGCTGGCGGTCAAGCCGTGGTTCCCGACGCCGGTCAGCATCCTGTCGACGGTCTACCAGAGGGCCAACATGATCGCCTCGGGCAAGATGTTCGTGGCCAACACGCTGCCGGGATACATGCTGGTGATGTTCGACTGGAACCCGTTGTTCCACACCATCGATCAGTCGCGCGGCTATGCCTTCGTGAACTACGTCCCGCGCAATTCAAGCTGGGAATACGCGTTCTACCTGTCTATCGTCCTGGTGATGATCGGGCTGATGGGGGAGTTCTACACCCGCAAGCATGCCTCGGTTTCCTGGGGCGCGCGGCGCTGAGGACTGCTGCGCCCCGGCCTATGGGAGGGCAGGGACGATGCGCGGATTTCTGGCAATTCTGGTGACGCTCTGGACGGTGGTTTCGGCCGCGGCGCAGGACGGGTCGCTTCCGGCGCTGCACCGGGTGACCGGCGTGGCGGCGGACGACGTGCTGAACGTGCGCGCGGGGCCTGCGGCGGATACGGAGATCGTGGGCACGCTGGCGCCCGGTGCGACCGGGGTCGAGGTTGTCCGGACAGAGGGCGGCTGGGGCCTGGTGAACGCAGGTGAGCGGGCGGGCTGGGCTTCCCTTCGGTTCCTGGAGGCGGAGCCGGGTGGCACGCTGGCCGAGGCCGGCGTGCTTGGCTGCTTCGGGACGGAGCCGTTCTGGAACCTGCGGATCGCGCCGGGCGCGACGGCGGTCCTGACCTCGCCGGAGAACATGGAGGGCGACGGTTACGGTATCGGCGGGCTGAGCCGGATGCCTTCACCGCTGGAGAAATATCTGGTGGACGGCAGCGGGCCTGCGGGTGCGGTCACGGCGATCATCCAGCGCGCGGCCTGCAACGACGGCATGTCGGACCGGGCCTTCGGGCTGGATGTGTCCGTGGTGCTGTCCGGCGAGGGGCGGCGGGTGCTGTCGGGCTGCTGCACGCTGGGCGAGTGAGCCGCCACTTTACGGGCGCCCCGACTGGTGCCCCGGTGGGCACCAGCGGCCCACCCTCCAAACCGCGGCCCGTGTCCGTGCAACTCAGGTGACGACGCGCAGGGTCAGGTTCAGCCGTCCGCCGTCGGGGAACAGCGTGGAGGTGCCGGGGCGCAGGCGGTCGATGCCGTGGAACGCGCGGCGGGACGGGCCGGTGAGCAGCACGAGGTCGCCCGACGCCAGCCAGACGGAGCGCGTGGGATCGCGGCGGCTTTCCCCGCCCATGCGGAAAAGCGCGTCGTCGCCCAGCGAGACCGAAAGCACGGGGCAGTCGTAGTCCTGTTCGTCCACGTCCTGATGCAGCCCCATGCGCGCGTCTTCGGCGTACCAGTTGATCAGGCAGCATTCCGGCGGGCGCGGGCTTTTGGCGTAGGTGTTCCAGAGCGCCATGATGCTGTCGGGGATCGCGGGCCAGGCCGTGCCGTTGGGGTGGGTTTCCTCGTAGCGGTAGCCCTTCGTGTCACTGATCCAGCCGAACCGGCCGGCCGCGCTCATCCGCACAGACATTGGCCCGCGGCGGGTGCGCGGGCGGAAAAGCGGGGCCTGTTCCAGCACCTTGCGGACGTCGGCCACCACCCGTTCCTGGGCGGCGCGGTCGAGGGCCGCGGGGAAAATCTCGAAACCTTGGCGGGAAATACGCTCCATGCGTCACATCTGGCGCCTTGAAAACGATCTGCCAAGGATTTGTCGCGTAATGAACGTCCCGGAAGGCCCGAATCCACGCAAATTGGCCCCTCGCGGACGCTTGGCAAAGGTGGAGGGCCTCCTTATATACCCTCCGAACGCGCTGGCGGGGCCACCGCCCGCGTCAACCGATGCGGGGCGCGGATGCCGAAACGGGTCCATGGCCTCGCGGTATCGCCTGAACTTGAAAAAGGGATCGAAAACATGGGTAAGGTAATTGGCATCGACCTCGGGACCACCAACTCCTGCGTCGCCATCATGGATGGCAGCCAGGCCCGGGTGATCGAGAATGCCGAAGGCGCGCGCACGACGCCTTCGATCGTTGGTTTCACCGAAGACGAGCGGCTGGTTGGCCAGCCCGCGAAGCGTCAGGCGGTGACGAACCCGGAAAACACCGTCTTTGCCGTGAAGCGCCTGATCGGCCGTCGCACCACCGACGCCGAGGTGACGAAGGACAAGGACATCGTTCCGTACAAGATCGTCGACGGCGGCAACGGCGACGCATGGGTCGAGATTCGCGGCGAGAAATACTCGCCGTCGCAGATCTCTGCCTACACGCTGCAGAAGATGAAGGAGACCGCCGAGTCCTACCTTGGCGAGGAAGTCACGCAGGCGGTCATCACCGTTCCGGCGTACTTCAACGACGCCCAGCGTCAGGCCACGAAGGACGCAGGCAAGATTGCCGGTCTCGAAGTGCTGCGGATCATCAACGAGCCGACGGCAGCCGCACTGGCCTACGGTCTGGACAAGAAGGACGCCAAGACGATCGCGGTCTATGACCTCGGCGGCGGCACCTTCGACGTGACCATCCTCGAGATCGACGACGGCCTGTTCGAAGTGAAATCCACCAACGGCGACACGTTCCTCGGCGGTGAAGACTTCGACATGCGGATCGTCAACTACCTCGCGGACGAGTTCAAGAAGGAGCACTCCGTCGACCTCCGCAAGGACAAGATGGCGCTCCAGCGTCTGAAGGAAGCGGCCGAAAAGGCGAAGATCGAGCTTTCGAGCGCGACCCAGACCGAGATCAACCAGCCGTTCATCTCGATGGGCTCCGGCGGCACGCCGCTGCACCTCGTGATGAAGCTGACCCGTGCGAAGCTGGAAAGCCTCGTCGGCGATCTCATCAAGGCGTCGATCAAGCCCTGCCAGGCGGCCCTGAAGGACGCAGGCCTGACCACCTCCGACATCGACGAAGTCGTTCTGGTCGGCGGTCAGACCCGCATGCCGAAGGTCATCGAAGAGGTGACGAAGTTCTTCGGCAAGGAGCCGCACAAGGGTGTGAACCCGGACGAAGTCGTCGCGATGGGCGCCGCCATCCAGGCCGGTGTCCTGCAGGGTGACGTGAAGGACGTGGTCCTTCTGGACGTGACTCCGCTGTCGCTGGGCATCGAGACGCTGGGTGGCGTGTTCACCCGCCTGATCGACCGCAACACGACGATCCCGACGAAGAAGTCCCAGGTCTTCTCGACCGCCGAGGACAACCAGAACGCCGTGACGATCCGCGTGTTCCAGGGTGAACGCGAGATGGCTGCCGACAACAAGATGCTCGGCCAGTTCAACCTCGAGGACATCCCGCCGGCACCGCGCGGCATGCCGCAGATCGAAGTGACCTTTGACATCGACGCCAACGGCATCGTGTCGGTTGGGGCCAAGGACAAGGGCACCAACAAGGAACAGAAGATCACGATCCAGGCGTCTGGCGGTCTGTCGGACGACGACATCGAACGGATGGTCCGCGAAGCCGAGGAGAACGCCGAAGGCGACAAGGCCCGCAAGGAGCTTGTCGAGGCGAAGAACCAGGCGGAAAGCCTCATCCACTCGACCGAGAAGTCGATCGAGGAGCATGGCGACAAGGTCGATCCGTCGACCATCGAAGCCATCGAGCTGGCGGTTGCCGCGCTGAAGGACGACCTGGAGAAGAACGACGTCACGGCTGACAAGCTGAAGTCGGGCATCCAGAACGTGACCGAAGCGGCGATGCGTCTCGGCGAGGCGATCTACAAGGCGCAGGCCGAAGGCGGCAACGACGACGCGGACATGGGTGGCGACAGCCGCAACTCCGCGTCGGACGACGACAACATCGTCGATGCCGACTTCGAGGATCTGGACGACAACAAGCGGGCCTGAGGCACGCGCCCGGAAACTCAGAAGGGGCCGGTCCGGATGCCGGGCCGGCCCTTTCGTTCTGACCGAGGGTCAGATTGTTCGGGCCGAGAGGAGGACTTGAATGTCCAAGCGTGACTATTACGACGTGCTCGGGGTCAAAAAGGGCGCCTCTGCGGAAGAGCTGAAGAAGGCCTACCGGGCCAAGGCGAAGGAGCTGCACCCGGACCGCAACAAGGACAACCCTGACTGCGAAGCACTCTTCAAGGAAGTGAACGAAGCCTACGACGTCCTGAAGGACGCCGAGAAGAAGGCGGCTTATGACCGTTTCGGCCACGCGGCCTTTGATGGCGGCATGGGCGGCGGTCCGCGTCCCGGTGGCGGTGCCCACGGCAACGCGGATTTCGCCAGCGCCTTTTCGGACGTGTTCGACGATCTGTTCGGCGACTTCATGGGCGGCCGCCAGGGTGGACGGCAGCGTGCGGCGCGCGGCGCCGACCTGCGCTACAACCTGCGGATCAGCCTGGAAGATGCCTTCAACGGCATGGCCAAGACGATCAACGTGCCGACCTCCGTCCAGTGCGGTGTCTGCAATGGCACCGGCTCCGAGGGCGGATCGGAACCCACCACCTGTCCGACCTGTTCGGGCATGGGCAAGGTGCGCGCGACGCAAGGGTTCTTCACGGTCGAGCGGACCTGTCCGACCTGTTCGGGCATGGGGCAGATCGTCAAGAACCCCTGTGGCAAGTGCCACGGTGCGGGCCGTGTCCAGAAGGACCGGGCGCTGTCGGTCAACATCCCGGCCGGGGTGGAGACGGGCACGCGCATCCGGCTGGCCGGCGAAGGCGAGGCTGGGATGCGGGGTGGCCCTCCGGGCGACCTTTACATCTTCATCGAGGTGGAGCCGCACAAGATCTTCGAGCGTGAGGGCACGGAACTGCACTGTCGCGTTCCGGTGTCGATCACCGCGGCAGCACTTGGCGGCGACATCGAGGTGCCGACCATCGACGGCGGCCGTTCGCGCGTGAAGATCCCTGCCGGGTCGCAGTCCGGTCGGCAGATGCGCCTGCGCGGCAAGGGGATGCCTGCACTCCGGGGCGGTCTGGCCGGTGACATGTTCATCGAGCTTGCGGTGGAGACACCCGTCAACCTGACCGCGCGCCAGAAGGAACTGCTGAAGGAGTTCGACGAGCTGTCCGAGGACAACAACCCGGAAAGCTCCAGCTTCTTCAGTTCGGTCAAGAACTTCTGGGATTCGATGAAGGGGTGAGGCCCCGCGGGCTGCTCCGGCCATGCGGCCGGGGTCCTGTGACATCTTCGGGGCGGGGCGGATCATCCGTCCCGCCCTTTGTCTTGTGGGACGGTCTTGCCGGAAAATTGCCGACAGGAGAGACACTTGGAACGATTTCAACCGACCCGGGGTTCACCCTAGAGTCATTTACCGAGTCATTGGGGAGCGGCGCACAGGATGTTCGACTGGATCACGAGCCTTATCGACGGCATGGGAGCGTTCGGCGTCGCCCTGCTGATGTTCCTCGAGAACGTCTTCCCCCCGATCCCCTCGGAACTGATCATGCCGCTGGCCGGCTTCAACGCCGCGCGGGGCGACATGTCGTTGTGGCTGGTGATCGTGTCCGGCAGCATCGGGTCGCTTGCGGGGGCGTACCTCTGGTACTGGATGGCGCGCAAGATCGGTTTCGACCGGGTGTGCAGCCTGTCGCACAAGCACGGCCGCTGGCTGTCGATCTCTCCGGACGAGCTGGACCGCGCGAACGGCTGGTTCGACCGGCACAAGGGCAGCGCCGTGCTGATCGGGCGCCTGATCCCGACCGTGCGGACGCTGATCTCGGTTCCCGCCGGGGTGCGCCGGATGCACCGGGGCAAGTTCCTGGCCTACAGCGCGGTCGGCACCTTCGCATGGACCACGGCGCTGACGATGGCGGGGTACTGGCTGGAAAGCGGTTACGACGTCGTGTCGGCATGGCTCGACCCGGTGTCGACGGCTGTCGTCGTCGGGCTGGTGGCGATCTACGTCTGGCGCGTGGCCACCTACAACCGCCGCAATCCGCAGGAAGCCTCCGGCAAGGCCGAGGAAACGAGTTAACCACTTGTTCACGGCGCGCGGTGCAGGCTGGCAGCATGACCCGCGCGCGATCCTTCTCCGACTCACAGGCGGCGCTCTTCGATCACGAGGAGGCGCCCCTGGCCGCGCTGGCACCGGCGGAGAAGCTGCCGTCCTACATCAAGGATCACCGCGCCCGGCTGAGGGAACGCTTTCTGTCCGGGGGGGCGGATGCCCTGCCGGATTACGAGATGCTCGAACTGGTGCTCTTCCGGGCGATCCCCCGCCGCGACGTGAAACCGCTGGCGCGGCAGTTGCTGGAGGTCTTCGGCGATTACAACGGCGTCCTGTCGGCCCCCGCCGCCCGGCTGGCAGAGGTCAGCGGCGTGGGGGAGGCGGTGGTCTGCGAGCTGAAGATCGTGGAGGCGGCGGCCCATCGGCTGGCCCGGTCCCGGGTGATGCAGAAGCAGGTGCTGTCAAGCTGGGACGCACTGCTGGCCTATTGCCAGACCGCCATGGCCCATGGCGAGATCGAGCAGTTCCGGGTGCTGTACCTCGACCGCAAGAACGTGCTGATCGCGGATGAGCGGCAGGCGCGCGGCACGGTGGATCACGTCCCGGTCTACCCGCGCGAGGTGGTCAAGCGGGCGCTGGAACTGAACGCCTCGGCGCTGATCCTCGTGCACAACCATCCATCGGGTGACCCGACGCCCTCGTCGGCGGACATCGAGATGACGGCGCAGATACAGGCGGCGGCGGAGGTGCTGGGCATCGTGCTGCACGACCACCTGGTGATCGGCAAATCACGGGAGCTGAGCTTCCGGTCGGAGGGGCTGCTTTAGGCCGCGTCAGGGCGTCACTTCACCCAGACTTCCACACGCCGGTTCACCTGCCGCCCCCAGGAGGTGTCGTCGCAGGCCATGGGCATCGCCTCTCCGAAGGCATCGAGGGCCAGTTCCACGCGACTGAGGTCGGCGGTTTCGGCGGTGACCTCGACAGCGGCCTTCACCGCCTCGGCACGGCGGCGGGCGATGGTCAGGTTGGCATCCGCAGGCCCGGCCCCGTCGGAGAAGCCGACGAACAGCAGCTTGCGCCCGTCATAACGCCCGGCCTCCAGATCGTGCGCCAGTTGCAGCACGTTGGAGCGGGACTGCGCATCCAGCCGGGAAGAGCCCGTCTCGAACCGGAAAGAGGTCGTCAGGCGGCGCATGGGCACCAGCGTGCCGGTCAGGCGCTTGAGGGTGGTCAGGCCGCCCTCTCCCTGCGCGGTGAGAATGGCGTTGGACAGGCGGTCGCCCTGCAGGTCGGCGCTGATCTCCTCCGCGGCCTGATCGACGAAACCGGCGCGGCGGATGACGATCTGGGCCTGCGGGCTGCGGGTGAAGCGCAGGAAGTCCCGCGCCAGCGCCGGCAGCCGCCGGGCAGGCACGTAGAGGAAGGCCGGGGCGGTCAGCGGATAGTCCTCGGTCTTCACGGCGCGGCGCGCGGCGCGCATCTGGAAGCCGCAAGGCCCCGTGAGGTCCAGCGCCTTGGCGTTGCCGATGTCGGAGAAGCTGGCCAGCCCGATGCCGAAGGGATCGCGCGTCACCGCCGTCGCCAGGGCCGTGTTGGAGCGGTGCCGCCTTGCGGGGCCGAGCGTCGCGCGGGCGGGCCGCAGCAGCCGGTCCTCGATGCCCTGCGCGAGGCCGGAGGCCTCGTCGCGCATGTGCACGGTGATCGGGGCGTCGGGGCCGCCGAAAGCCTGCCAGTTCGACTGGCTGCCGGACAGGATGGCCACGAGATCGGACATGGACAGAGAGTCGACCGGGTTGCCCGGCGCGACGATCGGCACCACCGCGTCTAGGGCGAGGACCGTCGAGCGGGTGGAGAGCGTCAGGTCGCCCAGCCCCGCCTCGCGCGCGCGGCGGGCCTCTTCCCGGCGGATTTCGCGCAGGGCCATGACGATGTCGGCGTCGTCCGCCAGAAGGTCGGCAAAGCCTTCGTCGGTGTTGGAGACGTGGACGTGGAACCGCCCCACCGTCTTGCCGGTGTCGTCGCTGGTCAGGTCGTAGCGGAAATGGGTGTCGTCGACCTTTGTGCGCTCTGCCGACATGGCGTTGCGCAGGGCGAAGGCCTCGATCAGGGCGGGCAGGAGGACCCGCCCGATGGTGGCGGAGCCGGAGACCTCGATCTCGGCCACATAGTCGACAAGGGAGGGGCAGCCGATGCCGATACAGCTCACGCCGGAGCCGTCCACCGTCAGCACGCCGAACTGGGTGTCGATGCGGTAGAATTCGCCGTCGAAGCCCAGGAGGTTGCCGCTCAGCTCGATGGAGCCGTCGCGTGACCGCAGCACGATGTCCTGTGCAAACGCCGAGGCGACCTGCATGAAAAGGAAAAGTGCGGCGAAAACCGCCGCACGTCTGATCGTCATGAAGGTCCTCGTCAGGCTTGCCGTTACCTCGCGGCGATTGTCAGGTCTTCGACGAGGTTTTTCAACACAAGAAAGTCACCGGCGCTTGTGCAGTCGGGCATGTCGAGCGTCAGGTTGCGGGTCCGCAGCTTGGCGTCGCCCCGCAGTTCGAGCGTCTGCGCCTCGACCGGCTGGTTGCAGTTGGTTGCGGTGATTTCTGCCTCGACGGTCAGGCGGACGTCGCCGCTGCGCTGTGCCGTGCCGGTGGGGAAGGAATAGACCTCCGCCCGCAGGGCATCGGGGGCATCGAAATGGCCGAGCACCGTCATGAAGCCGCCGTTGCCCTTCGCGGCAGAGCCGAGGTCGCCCGCCGCGCCGGACCAGACGTGGCCGGGGCCGAAGTAGTCCTCGGTGAATTCGCGGGCGTGCAGGCCAAGACCGGCATCGCCTTTCCACTGCACCACGACGCGGTCGTAGAACGGCAGGGAAGACACCTCGGTCATCGCGGTGGCGCCGTCGCCGGAGGCGAAGCTGGCGATGAAGAGGGCGTTTTCCGCCAGCGCCGGAACGGTCACGTTCAGGGTGCCGTCAGCGTCGGTCACATCTGTGAACATCATGCCGTGATGATGCAGGGTCACGCGCTCCGATGCGTTGCAGGGGGCGGAGAGCGTGAGGTCCACCATCGCGCCGGCGGTCGCAGCGGCTGTCATGGAGATGTCGCAGGACGCCACGGGGGCCGGTTCCCGCGAAGGGGCGGGGAGGGTTTCCATGTCGCGGTCATCGGCGGCGGCAAGGGTGATCACTGCCTCCGCTTCCACCTCGGGCTCGGGGGCGCGGGGTGCCATCGCCGGGATTCCGGTCATGACACCGGGCATCGCGGCAACAGCGGGGGCGGCGGCAAGCGTCACGGGGGCCGGGCCGGTGGTGCCCATGTCCTCGGCCAGCGGGGAGCGCGCGGCGCCGATGTTGCCGGAGGATGTGGGGGTCACGCCGGTCACAGCGATCTGCTGCCCGGTGGGGGCCAGCGCCTGCTGTTGGCCGGGCAGGGCCACGCCGTACTGCATGATGTAGCCGATCCCCAGCGCACAACACAGGGTGACGCCGCCAAGCACGAGGCTCTTCTTGTGGTTTTTCGTCAGTTCCAGCAGCTTGGACATTCCTTGGCTCCTGTCCTTTAGGGTCGGGGACGAAAATCGCTCGGAAACGTGGCCATCGTTGGGCTGCAAGGCGGACAGATCGCGGCGTTTCACCTATTTGGCGAAAAAATTAAGGAATTGTCACGGGATAATGCAAGAAACGAAGGGGTGCCCGTGGGTCACGGACACCCCTTTCTTAACCATTTGCGACTCGGGTCAGGTCAGGCTGCCGTGGCAGTGCTTGAACTTCTTGCCCGAACCGCAGGGGCAGGGATCGTTGCGGCCGGGGTTGCCCCAGGTCGTCGGATCGGTCTCGTCGAACGCGGGCGCCGCGCCGTCGGGGGCGGTGGCGTTCTCGTCCGGCAGGGCCGCCTGTGTGGAGGCCGCGTCGGCACGGGCCTTGAGCGCGCGCTGCATCGCCTCCTGCTGCTGGCGCAGCTCCTGCATCATCTTCTGGCGCTCTTCTTCGGTCATCGGGCGGACCTGTGCGAGCTGTTCGGTCACCGTCTCCCGCAGGCTTTCCAGCAGGTTCTGGAAAAGCTGGAAGGCCTCGGTCTTGTACTCGTTCAGCGGGTCGCGCTGCGCGTAGCCGCGGAAGCCCACGACGGAACGCAGGTGTTCCAGCGTCAGAAGGTGCTCGCGCCACTTCTTGTCGATGGTCTGCAGGAGGACCTGCTTCTCGATGGAGCGCATGGTCTCCGGTCCGAAGGCTTCCTGCTTCTCGGCCATGATCTTGTCGGACTCGTCACGCAGCCGTTCGGCGATCACATCCTGGTCGACGCCGTCCTCGTCGCCCCATGCCATCACCGGCGCGTCGACGCCCAGCTTCTCGATGCAGGCGGCGTAAAGGCCCTGCATGTTCCACTGGTCGGCGTAGGTCTTGGGCGGGCAGTAGGTATCCACCAGCTCGTCGATGATGTCGTGGCGCATGTCGGTCACGATCTCCGACAGGTCCTTCGCCTCCATGATCTCGCGCCGCTGGGCAAAGATCACCTTACGCTGGTCGTTCTGCACGTCGTCGAACTTCAGCAGCTGCTTGCGGATGTCGAAGTTGCGGCCCTCGACCTTCGCCTGCGCGCGTTCGAGCGACTTGTTCACCCAGGGGTGCACGATCGCCTCGCCTTCCTTCATGCCGAGCTTGCCCAGCACGTTGTCGAGACGGTCGGAGCCGAAGATCCGCATCAGGTCGTCTTCGAGCGAGAGATAGAAGGAGGAGCGGCCCGGGTCGCCCTGACGGCCCGAACGGCCGCGGAGCTGGTTGTCGATGCGGCGGCTTTCGTGACGCTCCGTCGCCAGCACGAAGAGACCGCCGGCCTCCTTCACGGCGCCTTCGTCGGCGGCGTGGGCCTGCTCGATCTCGGCGCGGATTTCGTCGGGGTTGCGGTCCGGGTGGGCGGCGATGGCCTCCATCACCTTGAACTCGACGTTGCCGCCCAGCTTGATGTCGGTGCCGCGCCCCGCCATGTTCGTCGCGATGGTCACCGCACCCAGCTTGCCGGCATCGGCGACGATCTGCGCCTCCTGCTCGTGCTGGCGGGCGTTCAGGACATTGTGCTTCAGCCCGACTTCCTGAAGCATGCGGCTCAGCATTTCGGACTTCTCGATGGAGGTGGTGCCGACGAGAACCGGCTGGCCCTTCTTGTGCGCCTCGCCGATCTCCTCGACGATGGCGGCGTACTTCTCGCGCGCGGTGCGGAACACCTTGTCGTCGTCGTCAATGCGGGCGATCGGGCGGTTGGTCGGGACCTCGACGACGCCCAGGCCGTAGATCTCCATGAATTCGTCGGCCTCGGTCACGGCCGTACCGGTCATGCCGCCCAGCTTGTCGTAAAGACGGAAGTAATTCTGGAAGGTGACCGACGCCAGCGTGACGTTCTCAGGCTTGATTTCCAGCCCTTCCTTGGCCTCGATGGCCTGGTGCAGGCCGTCCGACAGGCGGCGCCCCGCCATCATGCGGCCGGTGAACTCGTCGATCAGCACGACCTCGCCGTCGCGGACGATGTAGTCCTTGTCCTTCTGGAACAGCTTGTGCGCCCGGATCGCCTGGTTGACGTGGTGTACGACGGTCGTGGATTCCGGATCGTAGAGCGTTTGCCCCTCCGGCAGCAGGCCGCGGGCGTGCAGGTGCTCTTCGAGGTACTCGTTGCCCTCGTCGGTGAAGGTCACGTTGCGGGTCTTCTCGTCGACCTCGTAATGCTCTTCCACCAGTTCGGGGATCAGCTTGTCGACGGAGATGTAAAGCTCGGACCGGTCCTCGGAGGGGCCGGAGATGATCAGCGGCGTCCGCGCCTCGTCGATCAGGATGGAGTCCACCTCGTCGACGATGGCGTAGTAATGGTCGCGCTGGTGGATCTGGTTCAGCTCCGACTTCATGTTGTCGCGGAGGTAGTCGAAGCCCAGCTCGTTGTTCGTCGCGTAGGTGATGTCGCAGGCGTAGGCCTGGGCCTTCTCGTCCTCGGGCTGGCGCGGATAGACCGTGCCGCAGGTCATGCCGAGCGCGTTGTAGACCTTCGACATCCATTCGGCGTCGCGCGTGGCGAGGTAGTCGTTCACCGTGACGATGTGCACGCCGCGCCCGGTCAGCGCGTTCAGGTAGGCCGGGAAGGTGGCCACCAGCGTCTTGCCCTCGCCGGTCTTCATCTCGGAGATGTTGCCCTGGTGCAGGAAGATCCCGCCCATCAGCTGCACGTCGAAGGCGCGCAGGCCAAGCGCCCGCCTCGCGGCCTCGCGGCAGTTGGCGAAGGCTTCCGGAAGGATGTGGTCAAGGCTTTCGCCCTTCGCCACGCGTTCCTTGAATTCGGCGGTTTTCGCGATCAGGCCGGCGTCGTCGAGCTTCTCGAACTCGGGCTCCAGCGCGTTGATCTTTTCCACCAGCGGGCGGGTGGTCTTGATCTTGCGGTCGTTCGGCGTTCCGAACACCTTGCGCGCGATTTTTCCCAACATGCCTGGTTACCTGTTCCCGGTTTCGTGTGCGGCATCTGCTTGCCCGCCTCGTACCGAGCCCATATGACAGGCCAGGAGACCGGCCACGCAGGGCCCTTGCGGCATGTAGTCGGCAGGCCGGAAAGTGTCAACGCCGCCCGCTATCACGGGACAGGCATCAGGAGGACGGTATGTCTAAAACCACGCAAGGTCGGGTCACTCTCACGCTCAGCACGGCGCTGCTTGCGCTGACGCTGGCGATGCCCGCGGCGGCGGAAAGCGCTGGACAGGGACAGGAAACCACGACCGAAGGCCACTCGATGGATGCGACCGGGCAGGGCTCCGGCATGATGGCCGAAGGCGCGGCCGCTGAAGAGCCGGCCGAGGAGGCCGCCCCGTTCACCGCCGAAGACCTCGGGCGGGTCGTGGCGACGGTGGGCGGCACCGACATCACCGTCGGTCACATGATGGTCGCCAAGGCCAGCCTACCGCAGCAGTACCAGCAGATCCCCGACGCCCAGCTCTGGGACGGACTGCTGCAGCAGCTGATCCAGCAGGAGGTCCTCTCGCAGTCCAAGGACGCCGAGGAGACCGACCTCGTCCGGCTGTCGATGGAGAACGAGCGCCGCTCGCTGCTGGCGGCTGTGGCGATCACCACCGTGGCAGATCGCGCCGTGACCGAGGAAGAGGTGCTTGCGATCTACCAGCGCGACTACGTCGACGTGGAGCAGGGCAAGGAATACAACGCCTCGCACATCCTTCTGGAAACCAAGGAGGCCGCCGAGGAAGTGCTGGCCGAGGTCAAGGGCGGTGCCGACTTCGCCACCGTCGCGCGCGAGAAGTCGACCGGCCCCTCCGGCCCCAACGGCGGCTCGCTGGGCTGGTTCGGTGCCGGCATGATGGTGGAGCCCTTCCAGGTGGCGGTTGAATCGCTTGCCCCCGGCGACGTCACCGGACCGGTGGAGACCCAGTTCGGCTGGCACGTCATCAAGCTGAACGAGACGCGGACCCAGGAAGCGCCGGAGCTCGAGACGGTGCGCGCGGAAATCGTGCAGCAGATCCAGCAGGATAAGGTAGAAGAACACATCGACTCGCTGATGCGGCAGATGGACGTCACCCGGATGCCGCAGGGCACCGTCGATCCGTCGATCCTGTCCGAGACGCAGCTTCTGGAGAACTGAGAATGCCGCCGAAGTCCCCGCTTGCCCCGGAAACCTTTCCGGACCTTCCCGTCATCGCGGGCGTGCGCCTGTCTGCCGTTGCGGCAGGGGTGAAATACAAGAACCGCACCGACGTGATGCTGGCCGTGCTCGATCCGGGCTCGGTCGTGGCGGGGGTCTTCACCCGCTCGGCGACGCGCTCCGCCCCGGTCCTCGACTGCCAGGCCAAGCTGGCGGGCGAGGGCGGTGAAGGTGCTGCGATCCTCGTGAACTCCGGCAACTCCAACGCCTTCACGGGCCGGGCCGGCGACGGCTCGGTCGCGGCCATCTGCGCGGCAGTCTCCGCCGCCACCGGCCTCCCGGCGGAACGCGTCTTTACCGCCTCGACCGGCGTGATCGGCGTCCCGCTGCCGCATGACCGCATCATCGCGAAGCTCGACGAAGCGGTCTCCGCCCTCTCGGCAGAGGGCATCTCCGACGCGGCGGCGGCCATCATGACCACCGACACCTTCCCCAAGGGCGCTTCTGCCGAGGTTTCGGTGGGCGGCAAGACCGTGAAGATCGCCGGGATCGCCAAGGGCTCCGGCATGATCGCGCCCGACATGGCGACCATGCTGGTCTACATGTTCACCGATGCGAAGATCGGCCGCGCCGACCTGCAGAAAATCGTGTCTGAGGCCAACGCCCGCACCTTCAACAACATCACCGTGGACAGCGACACCTCCACCTCCGACTCCCTTATCATGGGGGCCACGGGGGCCTCCGGCGTCGATGTGACCGGCAATGCCGACTTCGCTGCGGCGGTGGAGGACGTGATGCGCGACCTCGCCCACCAGGTGGTCCGCGACGGCGAGGGCGCCACCAAGTTCGTGACCGTCACCGTGACGGGCGCGGCCACCGATGCCGACGCCCGCACACATGCCCTGTCCATCGCCAACTCGCCGCTGGTCAAGACCGCCATCGCAGGTGAGGACCCGAACTGGGGCCGCATCGTGATGGCCGTGGGCAAGTCCGGCGCCGCCGCGGACCGCGACCGGCTGACCATCCGCTTCGGCGATGTGCTTGTCGCGGAAAAGGGCTGGGTCGCCGAAAGCTACGCCGAGGAACAGGGTGCGGCTGTGATGAAGCAGGCAGAGATCCCGATCAACGTGGACATCGGCCTGGGCACCGGCACCGCCACCGTCTGGACCTGCGACCTGACCCACGGCTACATCACCATCAACGCCGATTACCGCTCGTAATCCACCGAAACGGCGCCCGCTCCCTCATCTTGGCCGAAATACCTCGGACTCGTGGGGGGCTGGCCCCTCACGAGCTTGCGCCAAAGGGAGCGCCGCCCATGAAGATCGTCCTCGTTTCCGCCGTAGCTCTCATCGACCCCGACGGGCGCGTGCTGCTCGCACAGCGCCCTGAGGGCAAGTCGATGGCCGGCCTCTGGGAATTTCCCGGCGGCAAGGTCGAACCCGGCGAAACGCCGGAGGCTGCCCTGATCCGCGAACTTCAGGAGGAACTGGGGATCGAGACCTGGGACAGCTGCCTTGCGCCGCTGACCTTCGCCTCCCACACCTATGAGACATTCCACCTCCTGATGCCGCTGTTCGCTTGCCGGAAATGGAAGGGTGTGGTGCAGGGCAAGGAGAACCAGGCGCTGAAGTGGGTGCGGGCGCAGCAACTCAAGGATTACCCCATGCCACCGGCCGATATCCCGCTGATTCCGATTCTCCGCGACTGGTTGTAAGGTTCCGGTTTGTCCACAGGTTAAGGTGGATTTTCGGTATGAAAGTTGAAAAATTCACCTAATCGTTTCCTGCGTGCACAATAAACCCGCGGAAACGTGTCATTTCTGTGACTTTAGAAGATAGTAATTTTGTCCGGTTACGGTATATTCGGCTGGGTCATCTGTGTCTGGGAGGATTTGACATGCTGAAGACGATCACGATCGGAAACTACATTTCCGTCCAGGGTATGCTTGAACAGCAACTGCCCGACGGTCGGATGTCGGTACGCGTAGGTAACACGGTCTACACGGGACACCCCGTGATGGGCAAAGCCGCCGCCTGACGACGGCTTGGTGACAGCGCCCTTCGGGGCGACTTTATGCGATTGGCGAAAAGGCTCCCGTTTGTTCGGGGGCCTTTCGTTCTTTCAGGCCGTCCGGAACGCGCAACCGTCTGCCTGGGAACAAAGGAAAAGGCCGCAACCCGGGTGGGTCGCGGCCTTGTTCATGTCTTGGGTGCGTCCGGGATCAGTCCAGCGTACGCACGATCTCTTCACGCTCGAAGATCTCGATGACGTCCTGCGGGCGGATGTCGTCGTAGTTCTCGAACGCCATGCCGCATTCCTGGCCGGAGATGACCTCGGCCACCTCGTCCTTGAAGCGCTTGAGCGTCTTCAGCGTGCCCTCGTGGATCACCACGTTGTCGCGCAGGAGGCGGACACCGGCAGAGCGGCGTGCCACCCCTTCGGTGACCAGACAGCCCGCGACCTTGCCGACGTTGGAGACCTTGAAGACCTCCTTGATCTCGGCGTAGCCGATGAAGTTCTCGCGCACTTCGTTGGACAGCAGGCCGGAGGCCGCTTTCTTCACGTCGTCCACGAGGTCGTAGATCACCGAGTAGTAGCGGATCTCTACGCCCTTCTGGTTCGCGGCATTTCGCGCCGGTGCGTTGGCACGGACGTTGAAGCCGATGACCGGGCAGCCCGACGCTTCGGCAAGGCCGACGTCGGTTTCGGTGATGGCGCCGACACCCGAGTGCAGCACGCGCACGCGCACCTCGTCGTTGCCGATCTTCTCCATCGCCTGAACGATCGCCTCGGCAGAGCCTTGAACGTCCGCCTTAACAAGGATCGGCAGTTCGGAGACGTTCTCGTCGTCCTTGGCCTTCTGCAGAAGCTGGTCCAGCGTGGTCGCTGCACCGGCGGCTGCGCGCTTCTCCTTGGCGGCGTGGGCACGGTATTCCGCGATCTCGCGGGCCTGTGCCTCCGTCTCCGTCACGTTGAGCACGTCGCCGGCTTCGGGCGTACCGTTAAGGCCTAGGACCTCGACAGGCACGGAGGGGCCGGCTTCCTTCACGCGTTCGCCCTTGTCGTTGATGAGCGCACGGACCTTGCCGTACTGCTCGCCCACGACGAAGATGTCGCCCTGCTTCAGCGTGCCCTTCTGCACCAGAACGGTGGCCACGGGGCCGCGGCCCACGTCGAGCTGCGCTTCGATCACGGCGCCTTCGGCGGCACGGTTCGGGTTGGCCTTCAGTTCGAGGATCTCGGCCTGAAGCGCGATGGCTTCGAGCAGCTGATCCAGGCCCTGGCCGGTATGCGCCGAAACCTCGACGTCCTGCACGTCACCGGACATCTCTTCCACCACGACTTCGTGCTGGAGAAGGTCGGTGCGCACCTTGGTCGGGTTCGCGGAATGCTTGTCGACCTTGTTGATCGCCACGATCATCGGGACACCCGCCGCTTTCGCGTGGGAAATCGCCTCGACCGTTTGCGGCATCACGGCGTCATCCGCCGCAACCACCAGCACGACGATGTCCGTCACCTGTGCACCACGGGAGCGCATGGAGGTGAAGGCGGCGTGGCCCGGGGTGTCGAGGAACGACAGCACCTGGCCGTCTTTCGTCGTCACCTGGTAGGCGCCGATGTGCTGGGTGATCCCGCCGGCTTCGCCGGAGGTCACGTTGGTCTGACGGATCGCGTCGAGCAGCGAGGTCTTGCCGTGGTCGACGTGGCCCATGATCGTGATGACCGGCGGACGCGGCAGAAGATCTTCTTCCTTGTCCTCGACCGATGCGATCACGTCCTCGACGTCGGAATCGGAGACGCGGGTCACGCGGTGGCCGAATTCCTCGATGATGAGTTCGGCGGTGTCCGCGTCAATCGACTGGTTCTGCGTCGCCATGATGCCGGACTGCATGAGCGCCTTCACCACGTCTGCCACGCGCTCCGCCATGCGGTTCGCGAGTTCGGCGACGGTGATCGCCTCGGGCAGCTTGACGTCGCGCACGACCTTCTCGCGGTTCTGCTGGCCGCCCATCGCCTTCTGGCGCTGGCGTTCCTGCTTGCGCTTCATCGCGGCGAGCGACTTTTGACGGCCACCCTCGCCACCGGAAAGCGCCTGGTTCAGGGTCAGCTTGCCCGAGCGGCGACCGGAATCGTCGCGGCCACGGCCACGGCCGCGGTCGTCGTTCTCGTTCTCGCGGCGGGCCGGCGGGGCCTTGTCCTTGACGTCGCGCGCCTTGCGGGCGGGCTCGCCTTCGGCGGGCGCGGGCTGGGCAGCGGCCTGAGCGGCGGCTTTCGCCTTGCGCTCTTCGGCTTCCTTCGCCTCGCGGACCTTGCGGGCCTCGTCTTCCGCCTTGCGGCGCAGGGCTTCTTCGGCCTCGCGCTGCTCGCGTTCCTTCTGTTCCTTTTCGGCGCGGAGGCGCTCACGCTCTTCGGCGCGGGCTTTTTCCTCTTCTTCGCGCTTGGCCTGTTCGTCGGCCTCGCGGGCCTTCGCGGCCTGAAGCGCCTTCAGGCGGCGCTCCATCTCTGCATCGGTAATGCCGGCCGGCCGCTTGCCCGAGCCGCCCACAGGGCCACCCTTGCCGCCGCCTGCGCCGGCTGCCGCACCGGCACCCGGCTTCGGCACCACAACGCGCTTGCGCTTGGTTTCCACCACGACGTTCTTGGTGCGTCCATGGCTGAAGCTCTGCTTCACGCTGCCGGACCGGCCGCCACCACGAACCCCCAGGGTTTTCTTGCCGTCGTTATCGCTCATCAAACGTCTTCATCCTTTCCGGCGGGTTTCGCCGCCGCGAGCCGCTTTCGCGTCCATCGGTTCGGGCGCAACGCGGAGTCCTTTCAAGCGCATGGCTTCCTCTACAATACGCGGCACGAGTCCGCCAGAGCCAAGCGCGGCGTGTATAACAGTTTGTCGACCGAAGGCCGCGCCCAACTCGTCCGCGGTCAGCCAGCCGATATATCGCCCGCCGTAAGGCGTGCTCAATTTCGTTTTGCCCCGGCCAGAGCCGTCTTCGGCCTGGATCAGGACAGAGGCCTCCTCCATCTGGAGCATGGCCTTCACCTTCTCGTAACCCGCTATGGCTTCCCCCGATTTGCGGGCCAGCGAGATCAGGTCGATCACGCGTCGGGCCAGCATCTGTTCGAGAAGATCCGCCAGGCCGTCAGGAACCTGAACGGGTTGCTTCGCGGCGCGGGAGAAAAGGCCCTTCTTAACGGCTTTTTCCAGCGCGGCGCGGTCAGCAGAGACATATAGGCCTCTTCCGGGCAATTTTCCAGCCAGATCGGGCACAATCCTTCCGTCGGGGCCCGCGACAAAGCGCACGAGCCCGTTCTTCGGTTGCACTTCGCCTGTGACGATGCACTTCCGTTCAGGTCCGTCTTCGCGGTTCGTGTCGCGGCCCCCTCGGGTCAATCGCTTACTCCTCGGCCTCTTCGGTGGCTTCTTCTTCCGTTTCCTCGGAAGACGAAACCAGCTCTTCGGGGTCGACCCAGCCCAGCATCACGCGGGCGGTCATCACCATGTTCTGCGCTTCCTCGAGGTCGATGCCGAACTTCTCCAGCAGGCCGTCGTCCTTGACGCGCTGACCGTCCTGGGTGGTCCAGCCGCCGGCCAGCTCCCAGTCGGCGCAGGTGGCGAAGTCCTCGAGCGTCTTCACGCCGTCCTCGGCGAGGGCGACCACCATCTGCGGGGTCAGGCCCTCGAAGGCCAGCAGGGTGTCGTCGGCGCCAAGCTCGCGGGCCCGGGCTTCCGCCTTGCGGGCCTGCTCTTCGAGGTATTCCTGTGCACGGGTCTGAAGCTCCGCCGCGGTGTCCTCGTCCACGCCGTCGATGACCAGCAGTTCGTCCATCTCGACGTAGGCGACTTCCTCGAGGTTGGTGAACCCTTCGGAAACCAGAAGCTGGGCAAAGAATTCGTCGAGGTCCAGCGTGTCCATGAACAGCTGCGTGCGCTCCTCGAATTCCTTCTGGCGGCGCTTCGATTCCTCTTCCTCGGTCATGATGTCGATGTCGAGACCGGTGAGCTGCGAGGCCAGACGCACGTTCTGGCCGCGACGGCCGATGGCGAGCGAAAGCTGCTCGTCCGGCACGACGACCTCGATGCGCTCGGCTTCTTCGTCCAGAACGACCTTCGACACTTCGGCCGGCTGCAGCGCGTTCACGAGGAAGGTCGGCACGTCCTCGTTCCACGGGATGATGTCGATCTTCTCGCCCTGCAGCTCGTTCACGACGGCCTGCACGCGGGAACCGCGCATACCCACGCAGGCGCCGACCGGGTCGATGCCGTTGTCGTAGGAGATCACGGCGATCTTGGCGCGGGAGCCCGGGTCGCGGGCCACGGCCTTCACCTCGATGATGCCGTCGTAGATCTCCGGCACTTCCATCTTGAAGAGCTCGCGCATGAATTCCGGCGCGGTGCGCGACAGGAAGATCTGCGGGCCACGGGTCTCGCGGCGGACGTCCTTGACGTAGCAGCGGATGCGGTCGCCCGGGCGATAGCTCTCGCGGCCGATCTTCTCGTTGCGGCGCAGGATCGCCTCGCCCCGGCCCACGTCGACGATGACGTTGCCGTATTCCTCGCGCTTGACGAGGCCGTTGATGATCGTGCCGGCGCGGTCCTTGAATTCTTCGTACTGGCGGTCACGCTCCGCTTCGCGGACCTTCTGGAGGATGACCTGCTTGGCGGACTGCGCGGCGATGCGGCCCAGTTCGACGGGCGGGACTTCCTCGACGTAGGTGTCGCCGATCTTCGGGTCGGCCATGTACTGCTTGGCCTGCTGGACGGTCAGTTCCGCCTGGTAGTTCTCCAGCTCCTCGTCCTCGACCACGGTGCGGACGCGGGTGAAGGTCGCGCGGCCGGTCTTGCGGTCGATGGAGACGCGGATGTCCATCTCCGCGCCGTAGCGGGACTTTGCCGCACGGGCGAGGGATTCCTCCATCGCCTCGACCACGAGACCGGGGTCGATCATCTTCTCGCGCGCGACTGCCTCGGCGGTCTGCAGGAGCTCCAGCTGGTTTGCAGAGGTGATTGCCATCTCTTATTCCTCCTCGGGCGTGTCGGCCTCGATGTCGTCGTACTTGTTTTCGTCCAGTGCGGCCGTCTTGCGGGCCTTGAGCATCTCGCGGACCAGCTCGTCGGTCATCACCAGCTTCGCATCGGCGAGCCAGTCGAACTGCAGGCCGATCGTGCCCTCGTCCACGTTGATCAGAACCTCGGAGCCTTCGACCCCGGCCAGGATACCACGGAACCGCTTGCGGCCCTCTATCAGTTCGTCGGTTTCCAGCTTGGCTTCATAGCCTTCATACGTGTCGAAATCCTTGAGCCGCGTCAGCGGGCGGTCGATCCCCGGAGAGGAGACCTCCAGCGTGTAGGCTTCGACGATCGGATCCTCGACGTCGAGCACGGCGGATACGGCGGTCGATATCGCCGCGCATTCGTCGACTTCGATCCCGCCCTCGGGACGTTCGGCCATGATCTGCAGCAGCGGCGTGTTGCCACCCTGCAGGCGGATGCGGACAAGTTCGAACCCCATGTCCTCGATGACCGGGGCGAGGATCTCGGCAAGGCGCATGTCCATGCCGGTCTTTGCGATCATATTGGTCATTTCTATCGGGCCTTTCGGGCGCAGAAACAAAAAAGCGGGCCAGCGGCCCGCTCATCTTATCGGTGGGCGCTGCGGCCTCGCGGCCCCAGCTCCTCGCTGTTGAGGGCGATATAGGCGAGCGCGGCGCGGGACGCAAGCGGATTCGCTGCCGCGGCCGCGGAGGGGGAGCTCCGCCCCCCGCCTTCGGCTCCCCCCGAGGTATTTTCGCCAAGATGAAGACACGGGCGCGTCTCCCCTTCATCTTGGTCCAAATACCTCGGGGGAGCCCACGCAGTGGGCGGGGGCGGAGCCCCTTTCAGGTCATGACATCCGGCGCGGCCCGGCCGGACCGTTCCTTGAGGCCGGTCAGGTCGTCCACCGCCGCGGCGATGGGGGCGAGCGCCTCCTGCGTCTCGATCGTCAGGTCGCCGTCCGGGGCTTCGTAGCGTTCGAGGTAGACGCGGATCGTGGCGCCCTCGGTGCCGGTGCCGGAGAGGCGCATCACCGCCCGGGCGCCGTCGTCGAAGAATACGCGCATGCCCTGGTTGTGGCTCACTGAGCCGTCGACCGGGTCGGTGTAGGAGAAGCTGTCGATCTTCTCGATCCCCGCGGGCAGCGGGCCGTCCGCCTTGGCCTCGAGGTCGGCCATGATGCCTTCGGCAATGGCGCTGTCCACGGCTTCGTAGTCGTGGCGGGAGTAGTAGTCGCGCCCGTAGGTCTGCCAGTGGTCCAGCAGGATGTCCTTCACGCTCATCTTGCGCTTCGCAAGGATGTTGAGCCAGAGCAGCACCGCCCAGAGGCCGTCCTTCTCCCGCACGTGGTCGGAGCCGGTGCCTGCGCTTTCCTCGCCACAGAGCGTGGCCTTTCCCGCATCGAGCAGGTTGCCGAAGAACTTCCAGCCGGTGGGGGTCTCGTAGGCGCCGATGCCAAGCTTGTCGGCCACGCGGTCGGCGGCGCGGGAGGTGGGCATGGAGCGGGCGACCCCGGTCAGGCCGCGCTCATACCCCGGGGCCAGCGGCGCGTTGGCGGCCAGCACCGCAAGGCTGTCCGAGGGGGTCACGTAGATCCCCTTGCCGAGAATCATGTTGCGGTCGCCGTCCCCGTCGGAAGCGGCGGCGAAGTCAGGGCCATCCTCCGACATCACCATATCGACCAGCGGCTTGGCCCAGATCGGGTTGGGGTCCGGGTGGCCCTTGCCGAAGTCGACCGATGGGACGCCGTTCAGCACGGTGCCTTCGGGCGCGCCCAGCCTCCCTTCGATGATCGCCTTGGCATAGGGGCCGGTGACCGCATGCATCGCGTCGAAGCGCAGGGTGAATCCGTCCGCGATCAGCGCCCGGATGGCGTCGAAATCGAAGAGCGTCTGCATCAGCGCCGCGTAGTCCGTCACCGGGTCGACGATCTCGACCGTCATGCCGCCCAGCGTCGTTTCGCCGATGGCCGAGAGGTCGAGGTCCGCGGTGTCCAGCGTGTAGTATTCCGTCAGCGTCTGCGTCTGGTCGAAGATCGCCGCCGTCACCCCTTCGGGTGCGGGGCCGCCGTTCGAGATGTTGTACTTGAGGCCGAAATCCTCGTCGATGCCGCCGGGGTTGTGGCTGGCCGACAGGATCAGCCCGCCGTCGGCGCCGCGCACCCGGATCAGGTTCGACGCGGCAGGCGTCGACAGCAGCCCGCCCTGTCCGACGATGGCCCTCGAAGCGCCGCCCGCGGCGGCCATGCGCAGGATGGTCTGGATGGCCTCGGCGTTGAAGTAGCGCCCGTCACCGCCGATGACGAAGGTCTTGCCCGCGCAGCCGCCGATGGCATTGAAGATCGCCTGGACGAAGGCCTCGACATAGCCCGGCTGCATGAACACCCGGGTTTTCTTGCGGAGCCCCGAGGTGCCGGGTTTCTGTCCCTCGAAGGGCGAGATCGGTTTGGTCACGGGTGTCATCGGGCAAAGTCCTTTCCGTTCAATCCTCAGCCGCCGGCGTGCTGTCCGACTCGGGCCTTTGCGGCAAGGTATCGCGAATCTGCGCCGCGTTGGCCAGTTCCGCCACAGGGACGGGCAGCCGGCGGCGCCAGTTGGGGTGTTGGTCTATGGTTCCGGGGAGGTTCTGTGCCTCCACCTGACCCAGAAGGTCGTCGAGTTGCAGCGCGGTCAGGACGCTCGGCCCGTTCAGGAGCGCGCCGTGGATGGCGCGGGCGATCTGCGCGGGGCCCGCGTCGAAGGGGATGTTGCACATCTCGCGCAGCCCGGCGCGCTGGCTTGACCGCTGGTCCAGCCGGGCGCGGGTTTCAGATTCGGACTGCCAGCCCATGGTCTGCCACCAGCGGATGTCGGTGCCGTACCAGAAGCCCCGGAGCGTCGGCGTGTCATGCGTCCCGAAGCAGGCCAGCGCGTGCGGGCGCAGGTCGGCGGCGGGGACAAGCGTGCCGTCGTCGTGGGTCTCGTACTGCCAGACGGAATAGGACAGCAGACCGGCGGCGTTCATCCGTTCGCGGAAGCCTGCAGGCACAAGCCCGAGATCCTCGCCGATCACGAGGCAGCCGGTGCGCCGCGCCTCGATGGCGATGACCGACAGCAGGGCGTCGAACGGCTGGGTGACATAGCCGCCCGGACTGCCGTCCTCCGGCTGCCAGTAGGCGCGCAGGAGGCCGAGCGCATGGTCGATTCGCAGGATGCCCGCGCGGGACATCAGGCGGTGCAGCATGTCGCGCAGGGGGTGGTAGCGGTTGGCGGTCAGCCGCTTCGGCGCATGCACGGCCAGGTTCCAGGACTGTCCTTCGGGGTTCAGGTAATCCGGCGGCGCGCCGATGGAGACGCCAGTGGCCACCGTTTCGGGGTTCATCCAGCTTTCGGCGCATCCGGGCCGCGATCCGACCGCGAGGTCGAGGTAGAGCCCGAAACCCATGCCCGCCGCCTTGGCGCGCCGTTGTGCGGTCTTTGTCTGAGTCTCGGCCTGCCATTGCGCCCAGGCGTGAAAGCGGGCGCGGGTGCGCGCGGCCTTCGTCGCCTCGGGGCCGGGTTTGCGCAGGCGGGCGGGCCAGGTGCGGCTGTCCTCGCCGAACTGTTCGCTCAGCGCCTCGTAGGCGGCGAAATCGGAAAGGTCCGGGTGCGCGGCGAGGTAGGCGTCGAAGTCCGGGTCGCCCTCGAACGCGGCATAGGCGGCTTCCAGTCCGGCGCGATGCTGCTTTCGGAAGGCGATGTAGTCGATCAGCTCGGCAGGGGGTGTCGGCCCGAGGCCCGGCACCGCGATGTGGTCCGTGCTGAGGAAACCGCGGTGCGTGGGCGAGTAGGGGGAGAGCATGTCCACCGCCGCCCAGCCAAGGGCGTGGATGGGATTGATCCCGAGGAACTGCGATCCCATCGGTGCCAGGGCCTCGGCGGCCTCCGCGAGGTCCGCGTAGGAGCCTAGCCCGCCGTTGCGATCCGAGCGGAACCCGTAGAGCGCGCCGACGACGCCCCAAGCGCGCGGCACGCCCGCGAGGTCGGCGACAGAGGGGGCACCGGAGGCGGGACGCACGAGGACAAAGACCTCCTCCGTCCAGCCCTGCCCCTCGCCGTTCAGCACGTAGTAGCCGAAGGGCAGGGGCGGGATCGGCTCGGTCGGCCCGCCCGATGCCCGCTCCGTTCCGTTTTCATCCGCGACCGTCCACTCGCAGGCCACCGGGAGGGAATGGCTTTCCCCCTCCGTCAGGAGCAGCTCGGCAGGCAGGTGCCGTGCGGCTTCGGTCGCGCGCAGGGCGGTGAGCGCCTCTGTCGCCTCCGATTCGGAAGACACGGGGGTGCCCGTGGCGCGCAGCAGGGCGGTCAGGGTTTCGGGCGCCGCGGTCAGGTAGCGCCCGGACAGGTCGTGGAACCCTGGATGGATGCCGTTCGCCTCGGCCAGCGCGCGGAGCGCTTCGGTCATGCCTCGGCCTCGACGGCGGCAAAGGCCGACAGGGAGCAGCGCGGAACGGTGATCTTCGGCTCTGCGATGTCCAGCGGGCTTTGCAGGTCGGTGGAGGTGTCGATTTCCCGCCGCCAGTGGCGCGGGGCGATGTCGGGAAGCTCCAGCTCCTGATCGGCGTTCTCCCGGTTGAAGGCCAAGAGCAGCGTGTCCGGAGAGGCGTCGCCCTCCGGGTTCTCGGCGGAGCCGCGCAACAGGATACAGAGCGACGACAGGCCCGGGTCGCGCCAGTTCAGCGCAGAGCCGTCGAAGGCCCGCCATTCCACGTCCTTCGTCCCGTCCGACCGGGTGGCACCGTGCAGGAACCGGCTTTGACCAAGCGTCGGGTGCCCCTTGCGGACGGCGGACAGCGCGGCGGTGAATTCGATCAGGTTGCCGTCCATCGCCTCCCAGTCGAGCCACGAGGTCTCGTTGTCCTGACAGTAGGAGTTGTTGTTGCCGTTCTGGCTGTTTCCGCCCTCGTCCCCGGCCAGGATCATCGGTGTGCCCTGGGAGAGCATGATCGTGGCCAGCATGTTGCGCACGCGCTGACGGCGGGCGGCGTTGATGTCGGCGTCGTCGGTTGGCCCCTCGACCCCGAAGTTGTCGGAGAAGTTGTCGTGGTGGCCGTCGCGGTTGTCCTCGCCGTTCGCCTCGTTGTGGCGCTCGGTGTAGGCGGTGACGTCTGCAAGTGTATACCCGTCGTGTGCAGCGCCGAAGTTGACCGAGGACCAGGCCCTGCGACCGCGCGTGTCGAACAGGTCCGCGGACCCGAGGATCGCGCCGCCGAGATCCTGCGCCGCCCGTGCGTCGCCCCGCCAGAAGCGGCGCAGCGTGTCGCGGTAGCGGTCGTTCCATTCCGCGAACTCCGGGGGGAACTGGCCCAGCCGGTAGCCGCCGGGGCCGATGTCCCAAGGCTCGGCGATCAGCTTCACGCCCGAGAGAACCGGGTCCTGCCGCAGCGCGTCCAGGAAGCCGCCGTGCCGGTCGAAGCCCTGCGGTTCCCGCGCCAGCGTCGTGGCAAGGTCGAACCGGAAGCCGTCGACGCCGTAGGCCTGCACCCAGAACCGCATGGAATCGAGGATCAGCCGCAGCACGAAGGGGTGCGAGCAGTTCATCGTGTTCCCGGTGCCTGTGTCGTTGACATAGTACCGGGGCTGGCCGTCCAGAAGGCGATAGTAGGAGGCGTTGTCGATGCCGCGGAACGACAGGGTCGGCCCGTTCTGGTCGCCCTCTGCGGAATGGTTGTAGACCACGTCGAGGATCACCTCGATCCCGGCAGCATGGAAGCGGTCCACCATGTCGCGGAAACCCTTTACCCCCGAGGGGCCGAGGTAACGCGGCTCCGGCGTGAAGAAGGCGACGGTGTTGTAGCCCCAGTAGTTGGTCAGGCCACGCTCCAGCAGGACGCCCTCGGGCTTGAGCGCCTGCACGGGCAGCAGTTCCACCATGGTGACGCCCAGCTTGGTCAGGTGTTCGAGCATCGCGTCGGAGGCCATGGCGTCGTAGGTCCCGCGCTTTTCCTCCGTGATCATCGGGTGGGTGATCGTGGTGCCCTTCACATGGGCCTCGTAGATCAGCGCATCATCCCAGCCGCGCCGGAGCGGGCGTGCGTCCAGCGGGAAGGTATCGGGGTGAGAGACGACCGACTTCGGCACGAAAGGCGCGGAATCGCGCTCGTCGAAGCTCAGGTCGTCGCTGCCCGGCGTGTAGCCGAACATCGCGGGGTCCTGGGTGAACCCGCCATGCAGTTCGCGGGTGTAGGGGTCCAGGAGCAGCTTGTTCGCGTTGAAGCGGTGGCCCCGGTCGGGGGCATAGGGGCCGTCGACCCGGTAGCCGTAGAGCTGGCCCGGCGCCAGTCCGGGGACGTAGCCGTGCCAGATCGCACCGGAGCGTTCGGGCAGGTCGATGCGATGGGTCTCCGTATCGCCGTCCTCGGAAAAGAGGCAGAGTGTGACCTTGTGGGCGTGGTCGGAGAACAGGGCGAAGTTCACCCCCTCGCCATCCCAATGGGCGCCCAGACGGTTGGGGCGGCCCGGTCTTGTCGCGTATGTGTCGGTCATGATGCGGTGAGGATCTCGTAAAGGGTGACGTAGGATTTGGCGGACTCCTCCCAACCCACCGGATGACGCATGGCGGCACGCATCATCTCTTTCCAGACGCCGGGCTGCGCATAAAGTTCCATCACCCTGTCGAGCGTCGCCGAGATCGCCTCGGGCGTGACCTCGTCCATGACGAAACCCGTTGCGGCCTTGACCGCGAGGGCGGCGGCATTGGCGTCGATCACCGTGTCAGCAAGACCGCCTGTACGCGCCACGACCGGCAGCGTGCCGTAGCGCAGGCCGTATAGCTGCGTCAGCCCGCAGGGTTCGAACCGGGACGGAATCAGGATCGCGTCGGCGCCGCCCTGCATGAGGTGCGAGAACGCCTCGTCATAGCCGATGTAGGTGCCGACCTTGCCGGGGAAGTCCTGCGCCGCCTTGGTGAACGCGGCCTCCAGCCCCGGTTCGCCGGTGCCCAGCACGGCGAGTTGTCCGCCCGCCTCCACGAGGTGCGGGATAGAGGCGGCCAATGCGTCCAGCCCCTTCTGTTCGGTCAGCCGGGAGATGACGCAGAACAAAGGGCCGTCGTGGTCGGGGTCCAGCGATAGACGCTCGGCCAGCGCCGCGCGGCTTTGCCGCTTGTTCCGGGAATTTCTCGCGTCGTAGGGCGCGGGCAGGGCGGCGTCGTCCCCGGGATTCCAGACGCCGGTGTCGATGCCGTTCAGGATGCCGGTCAGGCTGTCTGTCCGGGCCTGAAGCACGCCCTCCAGACCCATCCCGAACCGCGGGGTCAGAATCTCGCGCGCGTAAGTCGGCGAGACGGTGGTGACGTGGTCTGCATAGACCAGCCCGGCCTTCAGGAAACTAACGTCGCCGTAGTATTCGAGGCCGTCGGCGTGGAACCAGTCGCGCCGCAGGCCCAGCTCGTCCAGCACATGCGCGCCGTACCGGCCCTGAAAGGCGATGTTGTGGATGGTCACCACGGTCTTAGGCACCGTGCGGCCGGTCTGTTTCAGATAGACCGGGGCAAGGGCGGCCTGCCAGTCGTGGGCATGCAGCACGTCCGGCGTCCAGCCCGCCAGCCCGTCGAAACAGATGCGCGCCGCCGCCTGCGCGAGGCTGGCAAAACGGCGGTGGTTGTCGTGCCAGTCGAGGCCGTCCGGTCCGTTGTACGGCTTGCCCGGGCGGTCGAAGAGTTGCGGCGCGTCGAGCAGGAGCAGCGTCAGCCCCTCTGCCTCCACCTGTACCAGCCGTCCCGTGCCCCCCGGCAGATCGCCGAAGGTCGCCACCTCGATCCCCTTGGCCAGCAGCGGGAACAGCGCGGGATAGGCCGGCAGCATCACCCGCGCATCCACGCCCGATGGTGCCAGCGCGCCGGGCAGCGCGCCGACCACGTCCGCAAGTCCCCCCGTCTTGACGAAGGGGGCGCATTCCGAGGTGACCATCAGGACGTTCATGCGAGGCTTACTCCAGGGCGTCGATCATTTTCTGGGTGACAAGGCAGATGCCGTTTTCCGTCCTGCGGAAACGCTTGGCGTCCAGTTCCGGATCCTCGCCGATGATGAGGCCCGGCGGAATCTTCACGCCGCGGTCCAGGACCGCGTTCTTGACAAAGGCCCGGCGCCCGACCTCCACGTAGGGCAGGGCGACCACCCCTTCGAGTTGCGAGAACGAATGCGTCCGGCAGCCGGTGAACAGCAGACAGCGATAGAGCGAAGAGCCCGACACGATGCAGCCGCCCGCCACCATTGAGGACACCGCCTGCCCGCGGCGGCCTTCCTCGTTGTGGATGAACTTCGCCGGCGGCACGAGTTCCGAATAGGTCCAGATCGGCCAGTCGGTGGCGTAGATGTCCAGCGCAGGGTCGAAGTCGGTCAGGTCGATGTTGGCCTTCCAGTAGGCATCGACCGTGCCGACGTCGCGCCAGTAGGGTTCGCTCTCCAACCCCGACATCACGCAGGATCGGCTGAACGGATGGGCATAGGCACCGCCCTCGGCCACGATCGAGGGAATGATGTCCTTGCCGAAGTCGTGCTCCGACGCATCGTCGGGGCGGTCCTTTTCGAGGATCTCGTAGAGGTACTCCGCTTCGAACACGTATATCCCCATGGAAGCCAGCGACCGGGTGTCGTCACCGGGCATGGTCGGCGGATCGGCGGGCTTCTCGACGAAGCTGAGGATCTTGTCGGACTTGTCCACGTCCATGACGCCGAAGCCCTTGGCCTCTTCCTTCGGCACCTCGATGCAGCCGACCGTGACCTTGGCCCCGGTCTTCACGTGCTGCTCGATCATGTAGGAATAGTCCTGCTTGTAGATGTGGTCGCCCGCCAGGATCAGGATGTACTTCGGCCCGTAACCGCGAATGATCGAGATGTTCTGCGTGACCGCGTCCGCCGTGCCCTTGTACCAGTTCTCCTCGTCCAGCATCTGGGAGGCGGGCAGGATGTCGAGCCCCTCGTTGCGCTCGGCCCGGAAGAAGGACCAGCCGCGCTGCAGGTGACGGATCAGGCTGTGCGCCTTGTACTGGGTCGCGACGCCGATGCGGCGGATGCCGGAGTTCACCGCGTTGGACAGGGCAAAGTCGATGATCCGTGTCTTGCCGCCGAAGTAGACAGCGGGCTTGGCCCTGACGTCCGTCAATTCCTTCAGGCGACTGCCTCGCCCGCCGGCCAGCACATAGGCCATGGTCTGCTGCGCGAGACTGAATCTGTCGTTGTTCATCGTTTTCCCCCCTTGAAGGTTCTCTTCCGGCCGTCAGCTCCCCGTTCCGGTCCCGGAGTATTTGAAGAACACCGTGGCCAGCGGCGGCACCGTGATCTCTATGGAGTTGCTGCGCCCGTGCGCCGACACCTCTTCGGAGGTGCAGCCGCCCGGGTTGCCCTGCCCTGACCCGCCATAGACCGGCGCGTCGGTGTTCAGGACCTCGTCCCAGTGGCCGTCGCGGGTCACACCGATCCGGTAGCCGTGGCGCGTGATCGGCGTGAAGTTGGCGACCACCAGCACGGGCGCACCGTCAAGGCCCTGACGGGTCCAGGCAAAGATGCTGTCCTCGGCGTTGCCGCCATCTATCCATGTGAAGCCGTCGGACCGGGCGTCCAGTTCGTAGAGCGCGGGCGCGGCGCGGTAGAGCGCGTTCAGGTCCCGGACCAGACGCTGCACACCGGCGTGCGGCGCGTAGTCCAGAAGGTGCCAGTCGAGGCTCCGGTCGTGGTTCCATTCGCCGTACTGCGCGAATTCGCAGCCCATGAAGAGCAGCTTCTTGCCGGGATGCCCCCACATGAAGCCGAGATAGGCGCGCATGTTCGCAAATTGCTGCCATTCGTCGCCGGGCATCTTGCCGAGCAGGCTGCCCTTGCCGTGCACCACCTCGTCATGGCTGATCGGCAGGATGAAGTTCTCCGAGAAGGCGTAGTGCAGCCCGAAGGTCATCTTGTCGTGGTGGTACTTCCGGTTGATCGGGTCCTCGGCCATGTAGCGCAGGGTGTCGTTCATCCACCCCATGTTCCACTTGAAGCCGAAGCCGAGGCCGCCGGTGTCGGTCGGGGCCGAAACGCCGGGAAAGGCGGTCGATTCCTCCGCGATGGTCATGATGTCGCCATGGGCGGCATAGACCTGTTCGTTCATGTGCCGCAGGAAATCGATGGCTTCGAGGTTCTCGCGTCCGCCGTGCTTGTTCGGCACCCACTCGCCCGCCTTGCGGGAATAGTCGCGGTACAGCATGGAGGCCACGGCATCCACGCGCAGCCCGTCGATGCGGTATTCGTCCAGCCAGAACTTCGCGTTGGCGATCAGGTAGTTGGCAACCTCCGCCCGGCCGTAGTTGTAGACCAGCGTGTTCCAGTCGGGGTGGTAGCCTTCCTTGGGGTCCGCGTGCTCGTAAAGCGCGGTGCCGTCAAAGCGGCCAAGGCCGTGGCTGTCGGTCGGGAAGTGTCCCGGAACCCAGTCGATGATGACCCCCAGCCCCGCCTGATGCGCGGCGTCGATGAAGGCGCGGAAATCGTCCGGTTTGCCGAACCGGGAGGTCGGCGCGAACAGTCCGACGGGCTGATACCCCCACGATCCGCCGAACGGATATTCGGAGATCGGTGTCAGTTCGATATGGGTGAAGCCCATGTCGGCGGCGTAGGCCACCAGCTGTTCCGCATGTTCGCGGTAGGTCAGGGGGCGGTCGCCATCCTCCGGCACGCGCCGCCAGCTTTCGAGGTGCACCTCGTAGACGCTGATCGGCTTGTCGTAGCGCTGACTGGCACCGCGGCCTTCGACCCAGCCCGCGTCGTTCCATTCGTAGCCCGACAGGTCGCGCACGACCGAGGCCGTCTTGGGCGGCAGTTCCGACCCGAAACCGACCGGATCGGCCTTCAGCGGCATCAACGCACCGTCGCGGTTCAGGATCTCGTACTTGTAGACCGTGCCGTCACCCTCTCCGGGGAGGAAGATCTCGTGCACGCCGGTCTGGCCGCGCCGGCGCATCACGTGCCGCCGTCCGTCCCAGTTGTTGAAGTTCCCGACGACCGAGACGCGCCGGGCGTTGGGCGCCCAGACGGCGAAATGCGTGCCCTTCACGCCATCATGTTCGGTCACATGCGCGCCGAGCGCCCGCCAGAGCTGCCCGTGGGTGCCTTCGCCAAGGAGGTATTCGTCGAGTTCGCCCATGACCGGCCCGAAGGCGTAGGGGTCTTCCTCGACCCAGGTCTCGTCCGCCTCCGACATGCGGAGCGTGTAGGCGAAGCGGTTCTTGCGGCGGGGGATCGCCCCGGCGAACAGATCGTCGCGCACCCTTTCCAGCGTCGCGGCGGCGCGGCCGGTCTTGCGGTCCAGCACCTCCACCGCGGCGACGCCCGGACGCAGCACGCGGACGACGATGCTGCCGTCCACGTCGTGCATCCCGAGAACGGAAAACGGGTCGGCGTGCTGTCCGGACAGCAGCCGGTCCGCGTCCGCAGGTTCTATCAAGTTCATTCGGCGGCCTCCTCCCCGGCGCCGAGGCGCGATCCGACATGCCAGATGTCGCGCGCATACCCCTTGATCGTCCGATCGGAGCTGAAAAAGCCCATCGACGCCGTGTTTACCAACGCCATGGCAGCCCAGTTTCGGGCGTTCTTGTACGCCTCGTCGGCGCGGCGTTGGGTATCGTAGTAACTGTCGAAATCGCATGTCACGAGGAAATAGTCGCTGTCATAGAGCATCCCCACAAGCCCGTGATAGCGACCCTGGTCCTGCGGGCAGAAGCGGCCCTCGACGATCTGGCCAAGCACGCGCTGCAGGCGCGGCGAGGCGTCGATGGCGGCGCGGGCGTACCCGGGCTGCATGCGGCGCTCCATGACCTCCTCGGCGGTCAGGCCGAACAGGAAGAAGTTCTCCGGCCCGACATGTTCGCGGATTTCCACGTTCGCGCCGTCCAGCGTGCCGATGGTCAGCGCGCCGTTCAGGGCGAACTTCATGTTACCGGTGCCCGAGGCTTCCTTGCCGGCGGTGGAGATTTGTTCCGACAGGTCGGCGGCGGGGATCAGCACCTCTGCCATGGTGACGTTGTAGTTCGGCGGATAGACGACCTTCAGCAGGTCCTTCGTGATCTCGTCCGAGTTGATGACCGCGGCCACGTCGTTGATCAGGTGGATGATCTCCTTGGCGACGTGATAGCCGGGCGCGGCCTTGCCGCCGAAGATCTTGACCCGCGGTGTCCAACCGGCATCCGGGTGCGCCCGCATTTCGTTCCAGAGCGCCACCGTTTCGAGGATGTTCATCAGCTGGCGCTTGTATTCGTGTATGCGCTTGATCTGCACGTCGAACATGGCGTCCGGGTCGATGGAGATGCCCATCGTCTCCGTCACCCAGTTGGCCAGCCGCACCTTGTTGGCGCGCTTCGCCGCGACGAATTCCTCCTTGAAGGCCACGTCGCCGGTGCGCGACTTGAGCTTTGACAGGAGGTCCAGATCGGTGACCCAGCCGTCGCCCAGTTCGCGGGTGATCAGCCCGGACAGCGCCGGGTTGCAGGTCTTCAGCCAGCGGCGCTGCGTGATGCCGTTGGTCTGGTTCACGATGCGCTGCGGGTGGATCCTGTGCAGGTCGTGGAAGACGGTCTTCTTCACCAGATCGGTGTGCAGCGCGGAGACGCCGTTGACCTTGTGCGCCATGATGAAGGCCAGTTCGCCCATGTTCACGTTGCCATGGTCGAGGATCTTCGGCGCGCCCTCGTGGCGGCGCAGGTGGTCGGCGTCGATCTCGCGGATGATTTCCAGATGGCGGGGCAACACGCGCCCGAACAGCCATTCGGGCCAGCGTTCCAGCGCCTCCGGCAGGAGCGTGTGGTTGGTGTAGCCAAGGCAGCGGCGGGCCAGCGCGATGGCTTCGTCCATGCCGAGGTCGTGCTTGTCGACCAGAAGACGGACCAGTTCCGGGCCGGCAATCGCCGGGTGCGTGTCATTGAGC
Source organism: Sagittula sp. MA-2 (assembly GCF_030126985.1). Classification (GTDB taxonomy): domain Bacteria; phylum Pseudomonadota; class Alphaproteobacteria; order Rhodobacterales; family Rhodobacteraceae; genus Sagittula. The sequence goes on from NZ_CP126145.1 coordinate 4,652,328, forward strand.
TGGATCGCGGCGGCATCTGGCAGGGTACGGATGTCGGAATGGGTCGACAGGAACCGCCGCAGCAGGTCCTGGATGGAGGCGGAGGTGAAGAAGTACTCCTGCTTCAGGCGCAGTTCCTTGCCGGTCTCCGTCGTGTCGTCGGGATAGAGGACGCGGCAGATGGTGCGCGCCAGCGCCTCCGACCGGCCGGCGGCGAGGTAATCGCCGCGGTTGAAGCTGGCGAGGTCGAAGACCTTCGTGGGCATCGCCGCCCAGAGTCGCAGCGTGTTGCCCCAGCGCCCTTCCCAGCCGATAACCGGCGTGTCGTAGGCGGTGGCGATCACCGTCTCCGAAGGGTGCCAGTGCGCCTGGCCGTCGTGATGCTCCACGTGGCCGCCGAAGCTGATCGGGTACTGCACCTCGGGACGTTCGAATTCCCAGATGTGGTCTTGCTGGAGCCATGTCTCCGGCCGTTCGACCTGCTGACCCTCGACGAAGTCCTGCTCGAAAAGCCCGTGCTCGTAGCGGATGCCGTAGCCCATCGCCGGAATGCCGAGCGTCGCGAGGCTGTCCATGAAACAGGCCGCGAGCCGCCCGAGACCGCCGTTGCCGAGCGCCGCGTCGGGTTCGTCCTTCACGATGGTTTCGTAATCCTGACCAAGCTCCTTCAGCGCGGCCTTCGCCTCGTCGACCAGCCCGAGGTTGGAGGCCATGTCCTCCACCAGTCGCCCGATCAGGAACTCCATCGACAGGTAATAGACCCGCTTCGCGCCCGAACTGTAGGCCTCCTGCGTGGAGGGAATCCAGTTGTCCACCATCCGGTCGCGCAGGGCACGGGACAGCGCCATCCGCCAGTCGTAGACGGAGGAATGCTCCGCGTCCTTGCCAAGGCCGTAACGCAGATGGCGCAGGATTTCGTCTTTCATGGGAGAGGTCCTCGGCGGTGTTTCATTGTTTCATTCAACACTAGCTTGGACGACCGGCAAGTCAGCCGATAGTTCCGATACCGCTAACATCTGACGAATGCCCGAGTTAATGGCAAGCCTCCTGACTATCGGAGCGTGTGTGCGGCGCCCGCGATCGCGCGGGCGCCTGTTTGTCAGGCAGCCTTGGGTGCAAGCTGCTGTTCTTCGACCGGGGGCGGTTCCAGCGCGCCGGTCATGATGGCAACCGCGTCCGACATGGAGATCTTCTTAGGGTCGACCACCGCGTGACGCTTGCCCAGGCGATGGATGTGCACCCGGTCGGCCACCTCGAAGACGTGCGGCATGTTGTGGGAGATCAGGATGATCGGGATGCCCTTGGCGCGCACGTCCTGGATCAGCTCAAGCACGCGGCGGCTTTCCTTCACCCCAAGCGCAGCCGTCGGTTCGTCCATGATGATGAACTTCCGGGCGAAGGCGGCGGCACGGGCCACGGCGACGCCCTGGCGTTGGCCGCCCGAGAGTGTCTCGACCGCCTGGTTGATCGACTGCACGGTCATCAGGCCGAGGTCGGTCAGCTTCTTGCGGGCGAAGTCCTCCATCCTTTTCTTGTCGAGCTGGCGGAACACCGATCCCATGATGCCGGGTTTCCGCAGCTCCCGCCCGGCGAACATGTTGTCCGCGATTGAGAGCGCCGGAGACAGGGCAAGCTGCTGGTAGACGATCTCGATCCCCATTTCCCGCGCGTCGAGCGGAGAGTGGAAATGGACCGGCTTGCCCTCGATCTTGATCTCGCCCTCGTCGGGCTGGACCGCGCCGCAGATCGCCTTCACGATGGAAGACTTGCCTGCGCCGTTGTCCCCGATCACCGCCAGCACCTCGCCGGGGAAGAGATCGAAGTCCGCATGGTCGATGGCGGTCACGTGGCCGTAGCGCTTCACGATGTTCCGGCCTTGAACGACGGGCTGAATGGTCATGCCGATGCCTTTCTGATCCACTGGTCCAACGCGACGGCGCCGATGATCAGCACGCCGATGAGGAGGTACGTCCATTGTGCGTCCGCGCCGAGCAGCCGCAGCCCGAGGGTGAACACGCCCACGATGAGCGCCCCGAAGAGCGAGCCCATGACCGCGCCGCGCCCGCCGAAGAGCGAGATGCCCCCGATCACCACGGCGGTGATGGATTCGATGTTGGCAAGCTGGCCGGACGTCGGAGAAACGGACCCGATCCGCCCGATCAGGGCCCAGCCGGCAAAGGCGCAGATCAGCCCGGATGCCATGTAGACGGAGATCAGGACCTTGTTGGCCTCGATGCCCGAAAGCTCCGCCGCTTCCTTGTCGTCGCCTACTGCGTAGACGTGTCGGCCCCAGGCGGTCTGGTTCAGCATGTAAGCGAGGAACAGGAACAGCAGCAGCATGAAGATCGCGCCGTAGGTCAGGCGGGCGCCGCCAAGGGCGATGACCGTGCCGAAGAACTGCAGCATCGGGGCCTGGGCTTCGATATCCTGCGCGCGGATCGTCTCGTTCGCGGAGTAGAGGAAGTTGGTCGCCAGAACGATCTGCCACATGCCGAGCGTAACGATGAATGGCGGCAGCTTGACCTTCGCCACCAGCCAGCCGTTGATGAAGCCCATCAGGGTCCCGCAGGCAAGCCCGCAGAGGATGGAGACCGGCGCCGGGATGCCATAGCGGAAGGTGAACTGGCCCATCACGACGGACGACAGCACCATGATAGCGCCGACCGACAGGTCGATGCCCGCCGTCAGGATGACCAGCGACTGGGCCGCTGCCACGATGCCGACGATCTGCACCTGCTGGAGGATCAGCGTCAGCGCGAAGGGCGAGAAGAACTTCGACCCCAGAAGCAGACCGAACACGACGATCGACAGTACGAGAACGATGAGCGGAACCAGGGCGGGCGTCGAATGCAGCGCCCCCTGGATTTTGGGCACAAGACCTTTGCGTCGTTCGAATTCCGCGACAGAACTGGTGGCGCGCGACAACGACGACTCGTAGTCCTGCCCTTTTGAGGCAGTCTCGGACATGGGGGCTCCTCCCTGAGATGTGGCTGCGTCTTTGGTGCGCGCCTGCCTTCAGCCTAAACCCGTGGCAGCCCGCGCGTCCATGGTGAAGGGGCGGAGGTCGCCCCTTCGGATTTTGTCAGGCGCCGCAGCGCCTTGGCCGCGGGATCAGCCCCAGCAGCGCTCGGTGCCCTCGGCAACGGAAATCGACTCGACCCCTTCGACGGGCTCGTCCGTGACCAGCGAGACGCCGGTGTCGAAGAAGTCCTTGCCCTCGGTCGGCTGCGGTTTCACGCCGTCCTTGGCCCATGCGGCAATCGCCTCGATGCCCTTGGAGGCCATCAGGAGCGGGTACTGCTGGGAGGTGGCGCCGATCACGCCGTCCGCAACGTTCTGCACGCCGGGGCAGCCGCCGTCGACGGAGACGATCAGCACGTCGTTCTCGCGGCCGATCGACTTCAGCGCCTCGTAGGCACCTGCGGCGGCGGGCTCGTTGATGGTGTAGACCACGTTGATCATCGGATCCTTGGCGAGGAGGTTTTCCATCGCCTTGCGGCCGCCTTCCTCGTTGCCCGCGGTCACGTCGTTGCCGACGATGCGCTCGTCTTCCTCGTCGCCCCACTTGTTCGGGTCGCCGAGTTCGATGCCGAAGCCCTGCAGGAAGCCCTGGTCGCGCAGGACGCCCACGGTCGGCTGGGACACTGCGAGGTCGAGCATCGCGATCTTGGCGTTTGCGGCCTCGTCGCCCAGCTTGGCGGCGGCCCACTTGCCGATCAGTTCACCGGCGAGGAAGTTGTCGGTGGCGAAGGTCGCGTCAGCCGAGTCGATCGGGTTCAGCGGGGTGTCGAGCGCGATCACCAGAATGCCAGCGTCACGGGCCTGCTGCACGGCGGGGACGATGGAAGAGGTATCGGATGCGGTCAGCAGAATGCCCTTGGCGCCGTCCGCGATGCAGGTCTCGATCGCCTGCACCTGGGTTTCGTGATCGCCGTCCACCTTGCCTGCGAAGGTCTTCAGTTCGATCCCGAGCTCTTCGGCCTTGGCGGTCGCGCCTTCCTTCATCTTCACGAAGAACGGGTTGGTGTCCGTCTTGGTGATCAGGCATGCGCTGGCCGACATGCCGTGGCTTTCCGCAGCGGCGCCGGTGGCGAATGCTGCCAGTGCCAGGGCGGTGCCCGTCAGAAGCTTTTTCATGTGTATCCTCCCAGATCGTCGCGGGGCCGGTGCGCGACACGATGTGGCCCAGAATCCGGTGTTCCGGCTCTCTGTCCCGACAAGAACAGATTCGACGCCAAGCTGTCAACAATAAATAAATCAGATGTATTTATTATTGACAGGCGCGCGCTGCCGCGCGAGATTTCAAAGGTGGGTCAGGGCGTCGATTAAGGAAAAAATCCTGCTGCGACGCGGCATTAGCTGCTACAGTGCAGCGAAGGCGCCCTGACGGGAGGATAGCACAAAAGGTCGATGGCATCATGAGGGAAAGTGTTCAGGGAGGGGATGCGACCCCGGTCGTTCTGGATGGTGCTCGCGGCTCCAACCAATCTGGCGTGCGGGCGCACAACGAACGGCTGGTTCTGACGCTGATCCGTCAGGTCGGCCCGCTGGCCAAGGCAGAGATCGCGCGCCTGACCGGACTGTCCGCCCAGACCGTTTCGGTCATCATGCGTGGGCTCGAATCGGACGGTCTCCTGAAAAAGGGCGAACCCGTGCGCGGCAAGGTCGGCCAGCCGTCGGTCCCGATGAACCTCGCGCGGGACGGGGCCTATTTTCTTGGGTTGAAGGTCGGGCGGCGGAGCCTTGACCTGATCCTGACCGACTTCCGCGGACATGTCGAAGGTCGGGTCAGCGTCACCCACCGCTATCCGAGCCCCGACAATGTCATCGCCTTCGCGAACGAATCGATAGAGAAACTGCTGGGCAAGCTCTCTGCAGCGCAGCGCGCCCGGGTCGCGGGTCTGGGGATCGCGATTCCCTTCCGCCTGCATGACTGGGCGCAGCCGCTGGGCGTCGCACCGGAGGACATGGCCGACTGGCGGGACCGCGACATTGCCGTCGATATCGCCAACCGCTGGGACTTCCCGGTCTACCTGCGCAACGATGCATCCGCCGCCTGCGGAGCAGAGTTGGTCTTTGGTGACAAGAACCGGCCGCGCGACTTCCTGTACTTCTTTATCGGGTTCTTCGTCGGCGGCGGCATGGTGCTGGACAACACGCTGTACACCGGGCGCACCGGGAATGCCGCGGCGCTCGGTTCGATCCCGATCGGGATGGAGGGGGCGAAGGTGCACCAGCTTGTCGATGTCGCGTCGCTCATCACGCTGGAACAGATGGTGATCGCGGCCGGCGGCCAGTCGGAGATGATCTGGTCGACGCCACAGGCTTGGCAACTGGACGATGCGGTTCTGGAGCCTTGGATGCAGCGGGCCGTTGACGGGCTGGCCTATGCCATTCTGTCCGCCACCTGCCTCATCGACTTCGAGGCGGTGATGATCGACGGCTGGCTGCCCGAAGCGGTCAGGTCCGAAATCGTCAGGCGGACACGTGAGCGGCTTGACGAGATCAGCGTGGCCGGGATCGACGTGCCGGAGATCAGGCCCGGCACCATCGGCCACGACGCGCGTGCCTTGGGCGCCGCCAGCCTGCCGCTGTCGGATCGTTTCCTTGTCGACCGGAATGCGTTCCTGAAGGCCTGAGATAGGGGCTGATCGGCAGGAGACCATCACTTGGTCATCTTTGCCGGTGTGTCGGACGGCCCCTTTTGTCGGCTGCGGATCGACATGCGCGAGGGCCGCACATCATCGAAGGCGCACCAAGCCTGACAGATTTTGAGACCAAAAGCGCGCCTCGGGCTTCCGTCCCGCCGCGCTTCGCGACACGACTGTCACATGCTTTCCCTTGCAGAGAGACTGACATGACCATCCGCATTGCCGTCATCGGAGCCGGGATCATGGGTGCCGACCATGCCCGCATCGTCGCCGAAGACCTTCCCGGCGCGACACTTCAGGTTCTTTGCGACAAGGACGAGGCCCGCGCCCGCAAGGTGGGAGAGGCGCTCGGTGCGCATCACATTGCCACCGACCCCGAATCCGTCGTCGCGCACGACGATGTCGATGCGGTCATCATTGCGTCGCCGGACTTCACCCACGCGCCGCTCAGCCTCGCCTGTATCCGGGCTGGCAAGAAGGCGATGTGCGAAAAACCCCTGTCGCAATCCTCGGCCGAATGTCTCGAGGTCATGAAGGCAGAAGAGGCCGCTGGGGAACGGCACATCATGGTCGGTTTCATGCGACGCTACGATCCCGCCTACATCCAGATGCGCGCCGCGCTGACCGGAGGCGCCATCGGACGTCCGCTGATGATGCACAACTGGCACCGCAACGGATCGACGCCCTCTGCCGATTTCACCGGGGCCATGGCGATCACCAACTCCGCGCCGCATGAATTCGACATCCTGCGCTACATGCTCGGGTCGGAGGCCGTGACCATCACCGCAAGCCAGCCCCGGCGGTCCGACGACAAGGTGGCCCCGGTGGTCATGGTCATGCAGACCGGCGACGACCAAATCGTCACCGTCGAAGTGAACAACAATGCGGCCTACGGTTATGATGTGAAGGCGGAGCTGGTGGGCGAAAGCGGCTCCATCGCCACGAACCATGTCACCTATACCCGGATGGACAAGGACGCGGTCAAGACGCAGGCCCATGATCCCGACTGGCGCGACCGCTATGCGGAGGCCTACCGGCAGCAGAACAAGGCCTTCCTGAAGTGGGTCATGGGCGGCGAATATCCGGAACTGGCGGCCTCCGCCTGGGACGGCTACGCGGCCTCGCTGATCGCAGAGACCGGCGTGAAGGCGCTGGAGGCGGGCACCCGTCAGGACATCGCCCTGGTCGAACGGCCGGCCTTCTACTCGCAGCGGTAGGTGCGGCCTGTCGCTCCGGCTGGGGTGTCAGACGGAGCGCTCTGCGTGGGCGGCAGGCAAGAGGTGCGGCAACACGCCGGTTGTCAGGAAGGTATCGGGAAACTCTGCTTGCTTTGAAAGAGCAGGTCTCGCCTTATGGGCGAGCGACCCGTTTCATTTTGCACAAGCTCATTTCCCGGAGGTCCCATGGCCCAGCTTCCCAAGCGTGTGGCGCGCGACAGCCTGCAGCGTCTGGCCGCCTTCAACCGCAAGATCGCCGAAACCGACCCGGCGCTTGCCCAAGAGTCACTGGACGTTACCGCCGATCTGACCGGCACGCGCAGTGCTCCCGATCCGGATGGCATATTCCTTAAGGAAAGCATCATCCTGCGCCGCAACCGCCCGGTGCTGGACGTGCGCGACAACGCGGCGGTGCTCGAATTCGCCTCTGACACCGAAAGCGACGTGTGGAAGGCGCGCCTTGCCGCCGCGGCGGGCGCGCTGGATCCCGCCATCCGCGCCGTCGGTCGGATCAACCTGCACAACGCCCCCTTGTCATGGGTCGGCACCGGCTGGCTCGTGGCCGAGGATATCGTCGTCACCAACCGCCACGTCGCACAGGAGTTCGCGCAGGCGGGTGGCGACGGCTTCACCTTCACCCAGTTGGGCGGGCGCCCGATCCGGGCAGAGGTCGACTTCCTCTCGGAGTTCGACAATCCCGACACCCGCGTCTTCCGCCTGACGCAGGTGCTGCACATTACGCCCGCTCCGGGGCCCGACATCGCCTTCTTCCGGGTCGAGCGGGCGGCTGGCGACCATCGCCTCGCCGAACCGATTCCCTTGGCCGAGACGGCGGTGCAGACACACAATGCCGCCGTCATCGGCTATCCCGCCTTCGACAGCCGGATCCCGGATTTCACCCTGATGGAGGACATCTTCGGCGCCCGCTACAACCACAAGCGGCTTGCGCCGGGTGCTGTCACGTTCCTGGAGGACAGCCGCCTCTATCACGACTGCACGACGCTTGGCGGCAACTCCGGGTCTGCCGTGATCGACCTCGACAGCGGGCAGGCGCTGGGGCTGCATTATTCCGGCGCATTCATGCGAACCAACTACGCGGTGCGGTGCGATGTGGTGGCGGAGGCGCTGCGCCAGGTCACCACCGGCAGACGGCCCGCCCGGCCACAGCTCGCGCCGCAGGCCCCGCGTCCCGAAGCCTCACGCACCTCCGTCACCACGACGATTCCCCTGACGATCACCGTCACGCTTGGCGATCCCGCCCTGGCCATAGATGTGCAGACCCGGCCTATGGCGCCTTTCGTCCAGTCCGACGACGATCTGCTGGACCTGACCGAGGCCCCGGCCGAGAGCTACCGCGACAGATCCGGCTTCCGGCCCGATTTCATCGGTAGCGGCGGGCTGCTCTGCCCCCTGCCGCAACTGATCGACGAGACGAACCTGCTGCGGTTCGACTTCGACGGGCAGGAAGAGACGGTCCTGAAATATCAGCACTTTTCCGTCTCGATGAACGAACCGCGGCGGATGTGCCTGTGGTCGGCGGTCAATATCGACGGGACGGAGCCCAAGGCCGCCCGGCGTGTCGGCTGGAAATACGACGGCCGCATCGACAAGCGGTTCCAGATCATGAAGGAGTGCTACGGCAACCCGCCGAAGTTCTCGCGCGGGCACATGACCCGCCGTAACGATCCCGGCTGGGGCTCTGCGGCTGAGGCGCGACTCGGCAACGAGGATTCGATGCACGTCACCAACGCCACGCCGCAGATGCAGTCGTTCAACGCGCCGATCTGGCTGGAGTTGGAGGATCACGCCCTGCAGAACGCCATCGACGACGACATGCGCATCTGTGTCTACACCGGCCCGGTGCTCAAGGACGACGACCCGGTGTTCTACGGTGTGCAGGTGCCGGTGGCCTTCTGGAAGATCATCGCCTTCGTGCACGAACGCACCGGCCACCTCTCGGCCACCGGCTACCGCATGGACCAGACGGCAAACCTGCCACGACAGGACGAGTTCGTCTTCGGCGCGTTCCAGTCCAGCCACACGAACGAGGCCGCGCAGGTGTCCATCCGCTCCATCGAGTCGGAAACCGGCCTGCATTTTGGCGGTCTGGCCGAGATCGACCCGCTGGGCCAGCAGGAATCGCTTGGCACCGGCCCGGTGAAGGTGCCGCTTCTGACGGGCACGCAGATCCGGTGGTTCTAGGTCCATCCTCCGCGGGACCGTCGACTGTTTGACGGCATTCCGGTGAGCGGGGAGACGGGCGCGGTGTCCGATCAGGGGCCATGAGGTCATGACCAGAGCAGGCGGGGCCTCCGCTCAGGTCGAATGGGAACCCGGCTGTTGGGCTGGTGGTGGAAAGCTCGGCGACAGGCCGTTCCGATATCACGCGGAGAAGGGTGGATATGTCTTGACCGGCCCGTCTCTGCCGTGCTCGTCGTGATCAACATTCGACTGATCGGATACGCCGTTCCGTATATGCCGGGCCAACGGAGAGACCGGCTCTGCAAGGCTATTATGCCGGAACGTGCTGTTTCCTGAAACGGCACGACATGCACGGCGCCGGTCCGTCTGGAAATGATGTCGGCCCGCCTGCCGAACCAGCCGTCCGAGCGGCGGCCGGGGCTGGTTCGGGGATCAAGGAGCAAGGGAGGCAAGGCATGAGCAAATTCGCATGGGGTCTGGTCGGCGGTGGCGAAGGCAGCCAGATCGGTCCGGCACACCGGCTGGGCGCCGGGCTGGACGGGCTGTTCACCTTCAGCGCCGGGGCGCTGGACCACAGGCCCGATGCCGGGCGCACATATGGCCAACGCCTCGGCCTTGCGGCGGATCGCGCCTACGGCGACTGGCAGGAGATGCTGGCCGGTGAGCGCAATCGCGACGACCGCATCGACCTCGTGACTGTCGCCACGCCGAACGCCACGCATTTCGAGATCACCAAAGCCTTCCTGGAAAACGGCTTCAACGTGCTGTGCGAGAAGCCGATGACCATGACGGTCGAGGAAGGCGAAGAGATCGTGCGGATTGCCCGCGCCTCGGGCCGCATCTGCGCCGTGAACTACGGCTACACGGGCTATTCGCTGGTGCGGCACATGCGGGCGATGGTGGCACGCGGCGACCTTGGCGCCATCCGTCTGGTCAAGGCGGAGTTCGCGCACGGCCACCACGCGGACGCGGCGGACGCCGACAACCCGCGTGTGCGCTGGCGCTACGATCCGGCGCAGGCGGGTGTCTCGGCGCAATTCGCCGATTGCGGCATTCACGCGCTGCACATGGCCAGTTTCGTGATCGGCCAGGAAGCGGAGCGGCTCTCGGCGGACACGGTGTCCTGCATCGCGTCGCGGGTGTTGGAGGACGACGCCATGGTCAACCTGCGCTTCGACGGCGGGGCGGTTGGCCGGCTCTGGACGTCTTCCGTTGCCATCGGGCGGCAGCATGGGCTGACGCTGCAGGTCTTCGGCGAGAAGGGCGGGTTGCGCTGGTCGCAGGAGCAGCCGAACCAGCTCTACTGGATGCCTCTGGGTGGGCGCCTTCAGGTCATCGAACGTGGCGAGGCCGGTCTTTCGCCCGAGGCGGACCGCACCAGTCGTGTCACCATCGGCCACGCAGAGGGGATGCCTCTCGCCTTTGCCAATATCTACAAGGACCTGGCCGAAGCGATCCGCGCGCAGAAAGAGAAGCGCGAGATCGACCCGGCCGCGAATCTGTATCCCCGGGCTGAGGACGGACTGCGCTCCATGGCGGCGGTCATGGCCGTTGCCGAAAGCGGCCGGGCCGACGGTGCATGGATGGACGCCCGCCCGCCGATGTTCCGGTAGGCAACGGGCGTCGGGCCTCCTGCGCGTTTGTCTTCGGGAGGCGCCTTGAAAGCCGAAAGGTCGACCGTCTCGGCCTCTCGGGCGGCCACCCCGTTCCGCCCCGAGGCCTCCGATGCTTTGGCTTTGTGCGGCGTCGGGGCGCGTAATGTCCTCTGTCGTTGGAAGGCCGGGCACGGTTGTGTGACCGCAAGAGACCGTGCGGCAGCAGGTTTCTCGGTTTGCTGAGAAACGGAAGACGCTTGCTTGCAGCCGCACGCAGGAATCGCCACGTCGCCTCTGAACGGGAAGGCGGGCGATGCGCGCAGGAGGGGCGCGCCGCCCCCTGATTCTCGATAGCGTGCGGTGAGCGTCGCTTTCGCGGCGAACCGATGGTTTGCCTTATGGGCAGATGATCTGCGGTGGAGGGGGGCGTGTCATCTGGAAGCCGACACCCCAGAAACCAAAAATCCCCCCAAGTTCATTCAATTCAGAAGCTTGGGGGGATTTTATGGTGCCCAGAAGAGGACTCGAACCTCCACGACCGTTAAGTCACTGGTACCTGAAACCAGCGCGTCTACCAATTCCGCCATCTGGGCACGGGCTTGGTGAGGGCGGGGTTTACGGCTGTCGCGGCCCGGTGTCAACAAGGCTCTGAAAAGAATTTTCGCGCGGCAATCGGGCGCCTTGCCCCTGCCGTCCCGGACCCTTAAACCGGGGAATATCGGCGCAAGGGAGACAGGCCATGTCCAAACTCGTCACCATCTTCGGCGGCTCCGGTTTCGTCGGCCGCTACATCGCCCGCCGCATGGCGAAAGAGGGCTGGCGCGTTCGCGTCGCCGTCCGTCGCCCGAACGAGGCGTTGTTCGTCAAGCCGTACGGTGTTGTCGGCCAGGTCGAACCGGTGTTCTGCAATATCCGCGACGACGACAGCGTGCGCGCCGCGACCGCAGGAGCGGACGCTGTGGTGAACTGCGTCGGCACCTTCGACATGTCCGGCAAGAACAACTTCGACGCCGTCCAGGCGGAGGGTGCGACCCGTATCGCGCGCATCGCCAAGGAGCGCGGCATCACCCGTATGGTGCATATCTCGGCCATCGGCGCGGATAGAGAGGCCGACAGCGCCTACGCCTCGTCGAAGGGCGAGGGCGAGGCCGGTGTGCTGGAGCACATGCCCGACGCCGTGATCCTGCGGCCCTCCGTGATCTTCGGGCCGGAGGACGATTTCTTCAACCGCTTCGCGACGATGACCCGTTTCGGTCCGGCGCTGCCGCTGGTCGGTGCCGACACGAAGTTCCAGACGGTCTATGTGGACGACGTCGCCCGCGCTGCGGTGATGGGCGTGCTGGGTCAGGCAGAGCCGGGGATCTACGAACTGGGCGGGCCGGATGTCATGACGTTCCGCGAGATGATGCAGGACATGCTGAAGGTCATTCACCGGCGCAGGCTGATCGTGAATCTCCCCTTCTTCATCGCGGGGCCGCTGGCCTCGGTCATGGGCCTGGTCGAGAAGCTGACGCTTGGCCTCGTTCCGGCGCAGATCACGCGGGACCAGGTGAAGACGCTGCATCATGACAACGTGGTCTCTGGCGAGACGAAGACCTTTGCCGATCTCGGCATCACGCCGACGGCGGTGGAAGCGGTGCTTCCCGACTACCTCTGGCGGTTCCGTCCGTCCGGCCAGTACGACGCGATCAAGGAATCGGCCAAGAACCTGCGCATGCAGTAAGGCGCAGACAAGGTTCCGAATTTGGAAAGGGCGGCGCCGGGTGTCGCCCTTTTTCGTTTGCGATTCGGTTGTCTGCCCGCGAGGTGTTCAAGACGGGTGGATGCGCGCTAATGCAGGTCGCGCAACCGGCACAGATCGGTGCCGTTACAGCATCCGGGAGGGGGCGCCTTGCTGATCAGGGTCTGCGCCGCAAGCCATTCCTCACAGGCTTCGACCAATGCGCATCCGCGGCAGCGGGTGACCATGTCCGCGTAACGCTGCGGTTCGAGTTGGCCGGAATTGAGGGCGTCGCCGAGGTTTACGCCCATGACCCGCGCCACACCGCGCGTCATGAAGAAGTGCCGGGCCGGGTCGCCGAGATGCTGTGACATGCTCAAAGCTCCGCGAGGCGGTCTCCGATCCGGGCGAGCCGCTTGCGGTTGACGCAAGGCTGCGGGAACGGCCGGGTGTCGTCGATCGGCTGGTCGAGCCAGTCGCCGCATCCTTCGGTCCACTGGCACCCGCGACACCGGGTGACGATGGAGGCCCAGTCCTCCTGTGTCAGGAGGCCGGCGTCCATCGCCTGAACGAGGTCCACGCCCGTGGCTTTCGCCATGCGCTGAACCAGCCAGTAGTGTTCGACCTCGTCGCCCAGGACGGGCGGAAAAGCGGTTCCGTCAGCCATGGCTCATCCTCCCTGAAGGTCCGCGAACATCGTCTTGTTCCGGCAATACGCGGGCGGCGGGGCGTCGGCCTCCGGCTCTGCGGTCATGGCGGCCAGCCAATGCTTGCAGGACCCGGGCGAGGTGCAGGCCGTGCAGCGGAGCACGGCGTCGTCCAGCTCGGAAATGGTCAGCTTGCCGCGCAGGATCAACTCTTCCAGATCCAGCCCCTGCGTGCCGGCCATGTGATCCACTAGCGCGGCGTGGCGCTTCAAAGTGTCCTTGCTTTGCATCGCGGGGAGCTCCTCTCGCTGTCCTGAACGGTTGAGCGAGAGTTTAGCTGCCGGGACGCGTCGCGCCTTGACTCAGGTCAACGAGGGAAATGGCCTCAGCGGCCGATGCTGGCCGCCGTCCGCTTCACGACTTCCAGCCGTGCCGCGTTGGGCGGGTGCGACCCGAGGAAGCGGTTGCCCGGATCGGGGATGCGCGCGAAGAAGGCCGCGCCCCGCACAGGATCATAGCCCGCCTGCGCCGAGATGATGGTGCCCAGCTGGTCCGCCTCCAGTTCGAATTCCTTCGAGTAGGTGCGCGCGCCGACCGCGGCGCCAAGCTGCTCGGCGTTCCTGACCGCCTCGGCCTCGGCGCCGCTGATGGCGGCGATGCCTGCAAAGACCACGGCGCCGACCGTCGCGCTTTCGCGGGTTTTGGTCAGGTGATCGCGGATGTGGTGCGCGGCCTCGTGGCCCATCACGAAGGCCAGTTCATCGGCATTCTCGACGGAGTTGATGAGGCCGAGATTGAACGCCACGATTGGCCGCCCGAAGCGGTCGACCGTCTGGAAGGCGTTGGGGGGCTGGTCGGCGCGGTCGTCCACAACGATCTGGAAATCGCAGTTCAGGCCGGAGGTGCGGGCGCGGCACATCTGTTCCGCAACGGGCTCGACCGCTTCCACCACCTCGACGAACTGGCGGGCGGCCTGGTTGGCGCGCAACTGGGCCGAGGTGGCGCCCACGGGCGACGGAACCGGCGAAGGCAGTTGAACCGTGGCGCAGGCAGAAAGGGCCAGCGCGGCCAGGAGTGCGAATCTGAACATATGTCATCCGGGACGTTTGAGTGTTGCAACCGAGGATAGTCGCCCCATGCCGCTGGCGCCACCCCGTCCACGCAACCGTGACGGACTTCCGCCCAAACCGCCGATTCCGGTTTTCTCTGCCAGTGCGGCGCGCTACGGTTCTTCCATGTTCAGCATCGAGCACGACTTTGACGCCACCGTTGTGACCCTCGTGGACGAGGGCGGAACGCCTTTGCAGGAGGACGTCATCATCTCCAGCTTCGAGGAATGCGTGACCGTCACGCAGTACGATCCCCGGACCGACAGGGAGATGAAGGTGACGCTCAGCATCACCCAGATGAACGACCTGATCGCGGCGGTGAACCTGCCCGAGGGGATCTACAGGCGCAACGGCTGAGGCCTTCGCGGGTCTTTCCCTAAGGCGCATGCAATGAAAAGGCCCGCCGGTGTACGGCGGGCCTTTCGTTTGCGCGTCGGTACGACCTCAGAAGACGAAGTCGGCGGCGTCGAGGTCGGCCGCCAGCGTGTTCAGCAGCGTGACGTAGTTGCCGCCGTCCAGCATGACCACCGCATCGACGCCGTTGTCGCTGATCGCGAGGTGGGCGAACTCGGTGATGCCTGCGGGGGCAAGGCCGGTCAGGTCGATCTGGTCGATGCCATCCTCGAAATCGGTGATCGTGTCGCGGTTGGTGCCGGTCGCAAAGACGAAGACGTCAGCGCCTGCGCCGCCTGTCATCTGGTCGCGGCCGTTGCCGCCGTCGAGCGTGTCGTCCCCGTTGCCGCCCATCAGGTTGTCGTTGCCGTCCTGGCCCAGCAGCATGTCGTTGTCGTCGCCTCCGTCGAGGCGGTCGTTGTGGGTGCCGCCTTCGAGCCAGTCGTTGCCCGCGCCGCCCTGCAGGTTGTCGTTCTGGGCACCGCCGCTGAGGAAGTCGTCGCCCGCCTGTCCCTGCAGCTTGTCGTTGTCGTCACCGCCGTAGAGCGAGTCGTTGCCCATGCCGCCGCGCAGGTCGTCGCGACCGGCATCGCCGTTCAGCACGTCGTTGCCGTTCTCGCCGAACAGCCGGTCGTCGCCGTCACCGCCGCTCATTAGGTCGTTGCCTTCAGAGCCATGCAGCGTGTCGTTGGCGACGGTCGCGACGAAGGGGTTCACGTCGAGGATCAGATCGGCGTTGTCGATGTCAGCAGCCAGGATGCCCTCGATCACCATCTTGGTGCCGTTGCCGAAGTCGATGGTGGTGTCGGTGCCGTCGTCTGTCTTGTTCAGCTGGGTGTGGTCGTAGATCCCGATGCCGGAGACGTCGATCCTGTCCACGTTGTCCTCGAAGTTGACGATACGGTCGTCGCCCGCGTCCGCCTCGACCAGGAACACATCCGCACCGGCGCCGCCATCCATGGTGTCGTTGCCCATGCCGCCCTTGAAAGTGTCGTCACCGGCATCGCCGTACATCATGTCGTTGCCCTTCGCGCCGAGCAGCAGGTCGTTGTCGTCGCCACCGTGCAGCTCGTCGTCGTCGTTGCCGCCGTCGAGCGTGTCCTTGCCCGCGCCGCCGAAGATGCTGTCCACGCCGCCGGAGCCGATCAGCATGTCGTCGCCCGCACCGCCGTCGATGCTGTCGTCGCCCGCGTTGCCATTCAGCCAGTCGGCCCCACCTTCGCCGAGGATCACGTCGTGGCCGTTGTCGCCGCTGACGGTGTCGTTGCCCTCACCACCGGCATATGTGTCATCGCCGTCCAGCAGGCCCGCGATGTCGTCGCCGGAGGTGCCGGTGACCGAATCCTCGCCCGGAGTGTAGACCGGCGGGATCGGTGTCGGTGCGATGGAGAGCGTGTAGTTGTCCGTGTGCGACGCCTCACCCTGCATGAAAAGCGAATAGCTCTGCGTGAACATCGGCGTGACGTCCATCGTGATCGTGTTGCCCACGACCGTCGGGTTCGAAACGGTCACGAAGGTGTTGGTGATGGGATATTCGCCGATCACCTCGCCATCGGCGATGTTCACACCCAGCGAATGGAAGTTGCTGCGGTTGATGATGCCCATCGCGTGATGGCCAGAGATGTCGTCCACCGTCATGGTGATCGTGTAGGTCGTGCCGGCCTCGAGCGCCGGCAGGTTGATACCGTCCTGAGCGTCGCCGCCGCCGAAGGTGCCTGCAAACACGTCGTCGAAACCGATCGTGTAGCTGCCGCTCGCGTAGGCGTTGATGTTGGAGTCTGAGGTTTCGTAGACGGTCGCCATTTGTCGTTCCTTGCTCGTAAAGATCACCTGCCGTCCCGGCCGGACACTCGGGCTGGGCGGTCGACCTTTTGCTAGAGGCGCCTTGGGGCGGATTAGCGGAGCGTTAAGGTTAACAAAGGGGTCATTTTGAGCGCGAACAGGACGGCCGGACCGCCGATTGGGGCGCATTGGCGGCGCTGGTTGCGCAAAAGGAAACGGCCCGCGCAATGGCGGGCCGTTTGTCTGGGATCTGACGACAGATCACATGCTGGGCATGATCACCTTGTCGATCACGTGGATCACGCCGTTGGAAGCCTCGATGTCGGCCTGGGTCACGGTCGCGTCGTTCACCATGACGCCGTTGTCGAGATCGATCATGATATCGCCGCCTTCGACGGTGGTCGCGGCCATGTCATCGGACAGGTCGGTCGACATCACTTTGCCGGGCACGACGTGGTAGGTGAGGATGTCGACGAGCTGTTCCTTGTTCTCGGGCTTCAGCAGGTCCTCGACGGTGCCGGCGGGCAGGGCGGCAAAGGCCTCATCCGTCGGGGCGAAGACGGTGAACGGGCCTTCGCCCTTCAGCGTGTCGACCAGCCCCGCGGCGGTCGCGGCGGCCAGCAGCGTTTCGAAGCTGCCCGCTTCGGTCGCGGTGTCCACGATGTCCTTGGACATGGAGTGCGAGCCGGCGTGTGCGGGAACGGCAAAAGCGAGGGCGGCGGCGGCAGCGATAAAGGTCTTGCGGATCATTTCGGGTCCTCCTGTTTGATCTCGATGCCTTGGTCATGCATCGTGGAGAACTACGGCGTGTTCATCGTGCCGGATCATGAGAATTCCGCCGTCCCCGGACCTTGACGGAAGGCGGCGCGCCGCTAAGCCGCGCGCCGTCCGAAGGTCCAATGAACTTGTCGTTACGCAACGTGAGCGCGCGTGACGATCAGTCCAGCCCGATTGCGGTCCGCGCGATGCCGTCGAGCATCTCCTGCACCTTCTGCATCGCGCCTTCGGGATACTGCGTGAAGCCGATCGTCGTGGTGTCCGGGGTCTCCGGCCGGACAATGACGAAGATGTCGTACGGGCAGAAGCGGATATTCATCGGGTCGTCTTCCATCACCTCCCGGCTGATCTGGGCCGAGCAGAAGCTGTAGACGTCCGCATGTTCGAACAGCACCACGTCGGAACCCACGTCCGCCCGCGTGCGCTCCAGCATGTCGCCGGTGTGGGAGATGTGGTCGACAACCAGCCCGGCGTCGAGGATCGCGTTCTCCAGTCCGAAGATCACGTCGTCGAAACTCTGGTCCGTATCATAGGTGACCACGCCCTGCGCCAGCGCCGGGGCGGCGGCCACGGCGGCGCAGGCGGAGACAGCGAGCGCTCTTATGATGTGTTTCATGATTCCTCCCTTATGCTGATCACGCTGACGGGGGTGCCAAACGTGTCGCAATGGTGTCAGAATAGTCAGCATAAGACATATGTGCGTTGAGACAAATCAACACATTCGGGGAGGCGAATATGGAATATGCAATGCTGGCGCTGCAGTATCTGGCGCTGTTTTTCGTCTTCGTGATCGGGGTTTGCGTCGCGGCGGTGATCGTCATGTATTTCCTCGACCGCCGGCAGACCGGCGACGCGATCCGCAGGAACTACCCGGTGATCGGGCGCTTCCGCGGGATCTTCACCGAACTGGGCGAGTTTTTCCGCCAGTACTTCTTTGCCATGGACCGGGAAGAAATGCCCTTCAACCGCGCGCAGCGGAACTGGGTCTATCGCGCGGCAGAGAAGAAGTCGAACACCGTGGCGTTCGGCTCGACGCGCAACTTGAACATCCCCGGCACGCCGATCTTCATGAATGCGGTCTTCCCTCCGCTGGACGACCAGTACGCCTCCACCGAACCGATGGAGATCGGGCCCTACTGCCGCGAACCCTACATGGCGCAGTCGATCTTCAATATCTCCGGCATGAGCTACGGCGCCCTGTCCAAACCGGCGGTGCGCGCACTGTCGCGCGGTGCGAAGATGGCGGGCATCTGGATGAACACGGGGGAGGGCGGTCTGGCCCCCTACCATGAAGAGGGCGGCTGCGATGTCGTCTACCAGATCGGGACGGCGAAGTTCGGTGTACGCGATCACGCAGGAAACCTGAGCGACGAAAAGCTGCGCGAGATCGCCGCGAAGCCCTGCATCAAGATGTTCGAGATCAAGCTGAGCCAAGGGGCCAAGCCCGGCAAGGGGGGTATCCTCCCGGCGGCCAAGATCGACGAGGAAGTGGCCGCGATCCGTGGCGTGCCCATGGGGATAGACGCGATTTCCCCGAACCGGCACCGGGAGGTGGACGATTTCGACGGGCTTCTCGACCTGATCGCGCACATCAGGGAGGTCACTGGCAAGCCGGTCGGCTTCAAGACCTGCATCGGCTCCGCGGAACCGTGGTTCGAGTTCTTCCGCAAGATCAAGGAACGCGGAGAGGAAAGCGCGCCGGACTTCATCGCGGTGGACGGCGGCGAGGGCGGGACAGGTGCCGCACCCATGCCGCTGATCGACCTCGTGGGCCTGCCGCTGCGCGACGCTCTGATCCGCATGGTGGACCTGCGCGACCTCGCCGGGCTGCACGACCGCGTGCGGATCATCGCCGCGGGCAAGCTGGTGTCCCCGGCGGATGTGGCCTGGGCGATCTGCATGGGGGCGGACTTCGCCGTCTCCGCGCGCGGGTTCATGTTCTCTCTGGGCTGCATCCAGGCGCTGAAGTGCAACAAGAACACCTGTCCGACCGGCATCACCACGCACATACCCTCTCTTCAGAAGGGGCTGGTGGTCGAGGAGAAGGACAAGAGGGTCGCGGCCTATGCCAAGGCGGTCATCAGCGAGGTGGAGACGATTGCCCACTCTGTCGGCGTGGCCGAGCCGCGCCAGATGCGTCGCCGCCACGTGCGCGTGGTGAAGGACGATGGCTCCTCCGTCCAGATGAACGAGATCCATCCCTCGGTACACCTCGGACTCGAAGGGATGGCGAGGGCGCGCGGGTTCAAGCAGTTCGAGGACGCGCTGCGCCGGATGGACGTAAAGGATGCGGCGGAGTGACGGGACATAAGTGCACAGCAGGCAAGCGCGCCTTTTGGGCATCCGCCGGGAATGTTTCACGGGCGTAGCGTCAACGTGAGACATCGTTTGTTTCGATTCTGCGCAAGCGGCTTATCTTCCTCCTCAGCAAACGAGGAGACTTGCGCATGAGCCGCCGCTGGACAAACGACCTGACCCGGGCAGACGCGACGCCCGAACACCTGTTCATGAATCGCCGCCAGTTGTTCGGCGCGCTCGGCGCCGCCGGGCTTGGCGCCGCCCTGCCGATGGGCGCGCGTGCTCAGGACGCGCTGGAGCCGAACACCTTCGAAGACATCACCTCGTACAACAACTACTATGAGTTCGGGACCGGCAAGACGGACCCGGTGAAGAACGCGCATACCCTGACGACCGAACCCTGGTCGATCACGATCGGCGGGCTTGTCGAGAAGCCGGGCGACTACTCCATGGCCGACATCATGAGCCAGATGGACATAGAGGAGCGCATCTACCGTTTCCGCTGCGTGGAGGCCTGGTCGATGGTCGTGCCGTGGAACGGTTTCGAGCTGGCCGATCTGCTCGACATGGTGGGCGTGAAGCCCGAAGCGAAGTACGTTGCCTTCGAGACGGCCTATCGCCCGGAGGAGATGCCGGGCCTTCGCTATCCCGTCCTCGACTGGCCCTATGTCGAAGGGTTGCGGCTGGACGAGGCGCAGCATCCGCTGACTCTCATGGCGACCGGTCTGTATGGAAAGCCGATGCCCAATCAGAACGGCGCGCCGATCCGGCTGATCGTGCCGTGGAAGTACGGCTTCAAGTCGATCAAGTCGATTGTCCGGATCACCCTGACCGAGACAGAGCCGCCGACCTCCTGGAACAAGGCCAACGCGCGCGAGTACGGCTTTTATTCCAACGTGAACCCCGAGGTCGACCATCCCCGCTGGAGCCAGGCGACCGAACGCAAGATCGGGGGCGGCCTGTTCTCCAGCCGCGAACCGACGCTGATGTTCAACGGATACGACGAAGTGGCCTCTCTCTATGAAGGCATGGACCTCAAGGCCAACTTCTGACCGCCGGTCTTCCTTAGGGACGCCGCGCGCTGTGCACTTTCAAAGATCACCGGAGACTGGACCGTGAGCTATCGCCCCCAGGCAAAAGACACCGCGTCGGCCCTGACCCGCGCGCGTGATGCGTTCAACACGTTCGCGCGGCGCGTCCCCACTTGGGTCGTCTACGTCGCGCTTGCCCTTCCGGCCCCGTGGTTCGTGTACCTCGGTGCCACGGGCGGGCTGGGTGTCGAACCCATCAAGGCGCTTGAACATGAACTGGGGCAATGGGCGCTGTGGTTGCTGATCGCCGGACTGACGGTGACCCCGTTGCGCCGGCACGCGTCGGTCAATCTTCTGAAGTTCCGCCGGGCGCTCGGGCTGATGGCCTTCTACTATGTCGCCCTGCACCTGCTGGTCTGGCTTGTCCTCGACGTGCAGATCCTCTCGCAGATCTGGGCCGACATCGTGAAACGGCCCTACATCACAATAGGCATGGCAGCCTTTGTTCTTATGCTGCCCCTGATGGCGACGTCGAACAACTGGTCGATCCGCAAACTCGGGCCCCGCTGGCGGCAGCTTCACAAGGTGACATATGCGGTGGCCCTTCTGGGCGCCCTGCACTTCGTCTTGCTTGCGAAAGGTTTCCAGCTGGAGCCGCTCTTCTACATGGCGGCGGTCATCGGATTGCTGGGGCTTCGGTGGCCGCAGAGGCGCCGTCAGACAGCGAAACGGGAAAGGGCGGCCTGAGGGTCGCCTTTTTCATTTCCGGCGATTCACAGGAATGGGGGGTGACTCGCGCTTCTTCGGCCGGTGAATCGCCCCTGGCGCAGGGTTACGTAGGGGCCATTGGTGGATAAGCCTGTGGATAGCGGCCCGAGCGGGGTGAGTCACAGGTGTTCGCCTGGCTCAAAGCACCCAATCAAGCCGGAAGCGTCAAAAAATTCATTCAGCAACACACTGAAATTGCTCGAAAAATAGAGATATATGAAAAAAAGACGACGAAACCCGAA